>JBBWZK010000007.1:0-5392 GCA_039648975.1 Blastocatellia bacterium | reverse complement strand
GCATTGGCCGATGGGTTTCGTCGCCGCAGCAAGTTTTGGAACTTTTGCAGCCTCTCAGGCGAATCCTCAATGTCAGCCGTCGGCTGGCCGTTGCTGATGATGAACCTCGACGCGCTCACTAACGAAGATCTGCTGCGGCTGGCAGTGGCCGGCGACGAAGCTGCGTTTACGGCGCTCTACCGCCGCCTGCACAGGAACGTCTATCGCTTCGCTTTGCAGATGAGCGGCTCGCGCTCGGTTGCCGAAGATGTCACACAAGAAGTCTTCCTGACGCTGGTGCGCGACGGCAGCCGCTTTGATCCAGAGCGCGGGCGGCTGCTGGCTTTTCTGTTCGGCATCGCGCGCAATCATGTGCTGCGCCGAAGCGAACGCGAGCGCCTCTTCATTCAGATGGACGAGACCGATGAAGGCGGGCAAGCGAATATGGTATTAATCACTGAAGGCGATCCGCTCAGCGAACTGACGCGCGGCGAGATGATCGCACGGGTGCGCGCCGCCGTGCTGGCTTTGCCGGCGCATTATCGAGAAGTGGTCGTGCTCTGCGACCTGCATGAGATGAGCTATGGGGAGGCGGCAGAGGTGATCGGCTGCGCTCTCGGCACAGTGCGTTCACGGCTGCACAGAGCGCGAGCCATGCTGATAGACAAGCTGCGCGGGGCAAACGATGAGACGACTTCACGGGCCGTCAATCCGGCGGGGTGTTTTGCATGAACTGCAACGATTTTGAAACGAAAATTACAGACCTGGCACGCGGCCAGGTGATGGACGCCGAAGCGCGCGACCGCGCAACCGCGCACGCGGTAGACTGCCGGCGCTGCGCTGCCCGCCTGCGTGATGAGCAGAGGCTCACGGCGGGGCTGCGCGAATGGTCAGCGTCATTCAGCAACGAGCAGATGCCGGCGCATGGCGAAGCGCAACTCCTCGCCGCATGGCGCGCTGAGCGCAGTCGTGCGCCGGTGACCAGACGAGCGCGCCGCTGGCCAGTATGGGCGGCAGCGGCGGCAGTCATCATCGCCTTGATGGCGCTCGCTGCCATACGCTTTGTCGACGCGCGCAAGCCGCAACCCGTCGCCGGCAATTCAGAGGAGCCTCGCCAGGAATCGAACCTTGCGCCGTCACCGGCAAAGCCATTAGCCGTGCCAGCGCCTGAGCAGGCTGCTATCGCGCCGCATCGCATACGACATGCGCCGCGCAGTGGGCCGCAGAAAGTCGTTCGCAAGCAGGCCGGCGATGCGAGCCTGGCGACCGCGCCGCCTGCAAGCGCCAACCCGGCGGCAGCCAATGACGATGAGCCGGCGAGCGAAATCGCCACCGCCTTCATTCCGCTGGATACAGGGCGCGGGCTGGCACCGGCTGACAGCCTGCAACTGGTGCGTGTCGAACTTCCGCGCGCGGCGCTTGTGTCGTTTGGCCTGCCGATGAATGTCGAACGCGCCGACCAGCGCATCAAGGCCGATGTGCTGGTCGGCAACGACGGCGTCGCGCGCGCCATTCGCTTCGTGCGCTGATGCAAGTCTCTGGTTTCTGGTTATTACTGACCAGGCCAAAGATCGATGACCAGAAACCAGGAACCAATAACTGATACTCGGAGGAATCTATGAAATCTTATCGACGATGGATGACAATCGCGATGCTGCTGGCGCTGGTGACGACTGGCGCGGCGGTATCAGCGCAGGATAAAGAATTGGAGAAAGCGAAGGCCAAGCAGAAAGCCGAGCGCGACGTTCTTATACAACGCGGCAACGGTGAGGTCTTCTTTTTTAATCAGGAGCCGCCCGCCGCCGGGACACACATGTGGGTCGGCGGCGCGGACACATCGATGTTTGTCGCCTCGGAGATGCTGACCGGCGATAAAACGGTCAAAGGCGCTCCTTATTCGGCGCAGGCCGTCACGGAGATGATTCAAACGCTCGCCGACGGCAATCGCATCGTGAATAAAACGACGGCCAACATCTACCGCGACGGCGAAGGCCGCCTGCGCAACGATCAAGCCATCGGCCAGACCGGCCCGTATGCGACGAGGGGCGAGCCGTCGCAGATCATCATGATCAGCGACCCCGTCGGTGGCGTGCATTACATGCTTGACCCCCGTACCCGGATCGCCCGCAAGATGACTTTCACAGGCCTGTTGAAGAAGAAAATGGCGGGTGCCAAAGCGGCGGGCGATGTCGCGGGTAGCCCTGAGGAGTTGGCCGACAATGAGAAGAGTGAGAAGAATGAGAAGTTTGAGATGGAGCTTGACGCGATGAACATGAAGACAGTTGAAGTCCATCCCGTGCCTGGCGAACATATGCGCATGCCTGCGCCGAAGCCGGGCCTGTTGTCGGGCGATATGGCGACGTTCAACGTCAAGCTCCAGGAGCCGAAGATCGAGCAACTGGGCAAACAGACCATCGAAGGCGTCGAAGCCGAAGGGCAGCGGGCGACGGTCACCATTGCGGCGGGCGAGATCGGCAACGAACAGCCGATACAGATCGTCTCGGAGCAATGGTATTCGCCGGAACTTCAGGTGATCGTGATGACCCGCCATAGCGACCCGCGCATGGGCGAAACGGTTTACAAACTGACCAACATCAACCGCGCGGAGCCGGCGCATTCGCTGTTTGAAGTTCCGTCGGATTACACGGTCAAGGAAACCCTGGAGCCGAAAATGAGAATGCAAATCGACCGCGAAATGCAACGCAGCCGCAAGCCTGCCGATAAGCAGAACAACTAGCCGTTAGCGCATGGGGACAGGTCATTGCGCCTGTCCTCATGTCTCGCCTTTACGAACAACCCTCAACGCCCGCGAAGATATTCAAGCGACGACATCTGTTTGAGGCGCGGGTAAGGCACCTCGTCGCCTTTGATGGCGCGCCAAAGAATGCGGTTGAACATATCCATGTCGGCCCGGTCTTCTTTGCTGAGATCAAGCCGCAGCGACTCCTTGGCGTTTCGCCCATGCCAGGGATTCATCTCGTTGAGCGGTTGTGCAGGAGTCAACGCTTCGTAAGGGCGCAGGTCAGGCTCGGCGGAAAAAATCTCGCGCAAAGGTTGCCCGTAATAATCGAACTGCGAGAGCGGCGCGAGCCCGAGTATCTCTTCGACCGTCGCGATGACGTCGGTCGTGTTGACGAAGCGATGCAGGATGCCGGCGCGGTTGTAAGGCGAGATGACGATCAGCACGGAGCGGTGCGAGTCGACGTGATCCGGGCCGTCCTGCGCGTCGTCTTCTAGCACGAAGAAGACCGTCTCTTTCCAGAACGGCGTCTTTGACACGGCCTCGACCATGCGCCCCAGAGCGAGGTCGTTATCGGCCACGTAAGCTGCCGGCGTGCGTTTTGTTGGGGCCGCGCCCCCTGTGTGATCGCCGGGCAGGTGGATGATCTCAAGCGCCGGCAGCGCGCCTTTCGTGACGTACTCTTGAAACTCTTTGAGCCAGACCTCCACTCTTTTCTGATCTGTAATGTTTATATCAAACGACGGATAGTCTGGATTGGTGTGTGGCGCTAGAGCCGCTTTCACGGCGCGATAGCGCGGCGCGGCAGCCGGTTTTTTATCTTGCGACTCGACGGGCGCGGCGAACTCGCCGTAGTTGCGCAGCGTGATGCCTTTGCGCAAAGCGGCGTCCCAGAGATAGCCGTTGATCGGTTCATCCACCTCGCCTTCGTCCTCCGGCTCGGCGCGGCGATGCGAGTAGGTCAAAGGCGTGGTCTTCTCCGTGTAGTCGGTGGAATAGGCCGACGTAGACCATTGATGGCCCTGTGCGCTGACCTCTGCGTTGACGAAGAAACGGTCAAACAGGCCGAAGCGTTCGGCCAGCGCGCGGTGGTTCGGAGTGACCTTATGCGGGAAGAAGAGCAGCGCCGGGTCGCCATCGCCGCTCGCCAGATCGCCGAACATCTGATCGTAGGTGCGATTCTCTTTGATGATATAAATCACATGCTTGAACGGTGGGTATTTCGGGGCCACAGGCACGCGGCCCCAGCCGTTGAGTTCCGCAACGCGCGCCGTCAGTCGCTGCAACTCGGCGCTTTCCGGTTGCAAGGGCAACTCGGTAATCGTGCCGTTGAGTTGGCCGAGCACGTAAGCCGCCCGATTATGGTCAGTCTTTGAGTCGGGCTGTGGCTCATCGGGATTGGCTTTTGTGCCGCGCCCCTTGCCGTTCAGCACCCAGAGCGAACTGGCCGAAGCGACCAGCGCCGTCGGATACCAGCCGACCGGCAGGCGACCGGCGAGCCTGTCTTTGGCGCGCTTCGTCGGGCGGCCCGCGGTCAAGCTGCTGAGGTCGAAAACCGCGACGGCGTTATTGTCGGCTTCGGCGACGAACAAACGCGTGCCGTCCGGCGACAGCGCCAGCGCGTCGGGCGTGCTGCCTTCGCGCGGCCCGGCGGGCGGCGAATCCAACAGTTGCTTGATGACGCGGCGCTTTGTGGTGTCGACCACAGCAATGCGGTCGGCGCTTGCCGAGGCGACGAAGAGCCTGGACCCCTGGGCGTTGAGCACGAGCGCCGATGGATGACGCCCGACCATAATCTTTCCTGTGTCGACAAGCATCCCGCCGGCTTGCGCCTGAAACACCGAGACGCTGTTGCCGCCCCAGGCCGATACGTAGACTCTGCCGTCGGCGGCGGCGGCGACGTTATACGGATAATGATCGGTCTTCAGCCGTTGCAGGATGCGTTTGCTCGCCACGTCGATGACGGCCAGCGTGTCGGCTATGTTTTCGGCGACGTAGAGTCGCCGCCCGTCGCGCGACATCGCCAGACCTGCCGGAAAGCGTGTGCCGTTCCACTTGGGGTCTTTCTCGGCCAGCGCGATGTGGTCAATGAGAGCGGCTCTGCCGTCGCGCCAGCTATAACGATAGACGGCATCCTGGTCGCCGCCCGAAGCATAAAGCGTCTGGCCATCAGGCGAGAAGACAAGACCGAAAAAGGCAGCCGGTTGCACGAGCGTCTGCACGACACGGCCCGTGGCGCGTTCGATGACCTGCACGCCCTGTTCGCGCCAACCGTTGAGCGACACAATGAAGTGATCGCCTTCGGGCGAGAGCCGTATCGCCAGCGGCATGTTGCCGACATCATGCGAGCGCCCCGCCGGGTCGAGCCGCGCGCCGGTCGGCAGACGAGTCGGCTGGTTCGCGTCATCCGCCGCAGATAAAACCGGCATGGTTACGCTCGATGCGGCAAAGGCAAGCAGAATCGCTATCCATTGAGAGGTCGGGCGAGGGAGAAAGCGTTTGATGTGCATAGGTCGTCAGCCAGTGTGATGTTTATTCCCTTACAGGCGGTTTTGAAATTCCAAGCTCCGTAGGAGCGTAATGTTTATAGAACGCCAGTCGTATAATTCCACCAAGCTGCGTAGGAGCGCAATGTCGACGTTGCGCTCCTACGCAGCTTGGATTCAATACCTC
>JBBWZK010000053.1:0-2901 GCA_039648975.1 Blastocatellia bacterium | reverse complement strand
GACCTGATCTGCCGAATTTGGGCATTCTTATCCATTCGCTAGATGCGGCATCCGTCTCCGCGTCGCCGCAACGCCGCGTCGCCGCGGATCATTGCACAGTAGCGAACATTACAATAAGCCAGCAGGCGACGAGCGCGAAGGCTGCCGAGCGAAACATCGGTAGTAGGGCTCCCGCCGCAGCCGCAACCAGCGCGCCGATGGTGAACCAGCGCGCCGCTTTGTCCGGTTTCAGGCGGAACAGCTTTGGCGCTGATTGGAGAAGCACGAAGACAAGCAGGCAAATGATGGCATAAGACGAATCGGCGGCGAACGGCCCGTTGACGCGGCGCTCGCCTTCGCGCATGAGTTCCGAGCCTTTGTATTGAAAAAGATTCGCGCCGGTTAAGAATTCGTAAGCGCCCGTAACGAACAAACACCAGGCCAGCGCGACGGCGGCGAGCCCGATCAAGTGACGGCGACCGCGCGCGTCGAAGTGATACCTTGCGAGATGAAAGATCACCAGCGGCAAACAGAAGGTGTCAACTGCCAGCTTCAGCGCATAGGTGAAGTCATTCGATAGAAACATGGCGTTGATCAGCGCAATCGCCGCGACCATCGCCCAGGCGATTTCAAACTTCGTCGCCGTGAAAGTAAATCGTGACGCTCGGTCAGCTTGAAGATGGTTTGCCCACGCCCTGGTCATCAGCAGCCCAACGGCCAGCGCAAGTACGCCGCGATTGAAGGTGACGAGCGATTTATCAACCGGGAAGCGCAGGTAAAATGACGCGATGGGCGACGCGACAAACCAGAAGATGAGTAGCCCTTCGACGGAGACGAGCGATGCAAACGACAGGAGCGACGCGGCGACGCGGCGACGCGGCGACGCGGGGAAGGGATCGTCGTTGATGAGTCGTTCGCTTGCCATTGTTTCACGCGCCATGTTGATTGGCTCACAACCAGTAATACGCGCCCTTCCATCTTATCACCGCGTCGCTGCGTCGCCGTGTCCTTCTCTCGCCGCGTCGCCGTGTCGCCGCGTCTCTCTTTCAGGGCGTCGCGTCAGGAGCGGCTGGCTTCTTCAATCGCGTCAACGATGCGGACTGCCGCGTGTCCGTCCCAGAGTTCCGGCACGCGCCCGCGTGACGACGGCTGATCGAGCGCGGCGAAGGCTTCGCGGCGGATGACTTCCGCATCGTTGCCGACGAGGCGATTGGTGCCAAGGCTTACAGTCACCGGGCGCTCTGTGTTGCGGCGCAAGGTCAGGCACGGAATGCCGAGCGCCGTCGTCTCTTCCTGTATGCCGCCGCTGTCGGTGAGCACCAGCCGGCTGTTGCTGTAGAGTTGCAGAAAATCCAGATAGCCTAGCGGTTCGGTGAGCGTCAAGCCTGGCAGACTGCGGGCGCGTTCCATCAGGCTGAATTCTTCGAGCCGCGCTCGCGTTCGCGGATGCACTGGGAAGATGATCGGCAAGCGCTCTTGAATTGCCGCCAGCGCATCGACAATGCCGGCGAGCGTCGCACGGTCATCAACATTTGAGGGCCGATGCAGAGTCATCGCCGCAAATGCTCCGGGCGGCGCGTTGAAGCGAGCCAGAACCGTGGATTGCTTTGCCCGTTCGAGGCTGCGGAACAACGTATCGATCATTACATTGCCGACGAAGCGAATCTTATCCGGTGCGATGCCCTCGCGCTGCAAGTTTTCATCGGCATCGCGCGACGGCGTGAGCAAGAGATCGGCAAGCGCGTCGGTGACCAGGCGGTTGATCTCTTCAGGCATCTGTCGGTCGCGGCTGCGCAAGCCCGCTTCAATGTGTGCGACGCTGATCCCCATCTTCGCGGCGACCAGCGTTGCCGCCATCGTCGAGTTGACATCGCCCACGACGACCACCCAGTCGGGCCGTTCCCTTTGAAGCACCGGCTCGAAGGCTATCATGATGCGCGCCGTCTGCTCGGCATGCGAGGCAGAGCCGACTTCGAGATTAATGTCCGCGTGTGGAATGGCGAGGTCTGTAAAAAATGATTCGCTCATCGCTTCGTCGTAATGCTGGCCGGTATGTACCAGCAGCGGCTTGAGACGATCTGCGCGGCGGCGCATCTCATCGATCACCGGAGCGATTTTCATGAAGTTCGGCCTTGCGCCGACGACGTTGATGATTTTCAGCATGGCGAAGATTAAGAGATAAAGTAGCGCATTCCATCGACCCGCGCCAGAGGACTTAAATTGCAGGAAGGTGTTGAGCAGATGAATCGCGATGCGAGACGAAGCTTGCCGCGCAGAAGCATAGGCATCAGCAAGTGACAAGTGACAAGACATGAGAAGCGAGCGATATTCTTCTTGTCACTCGTCACTTGTCACTTATCACTTGTCTGACATCAATAGCGCCGCCGGTGTTTGACCAGGTAATAGGCCGCGCCACCGCCGCCGCCCAATAGTGCGCCGACGCCTGCGCCTTTACCGCCGCCAAACAGCGCGCCGAGACCCGCGCCAATCGCCGCCGGTGCGCCTATCGTCAACAGCATATTGCGCGTCGAATGGCCGCGTCGCACCGCATAATAACGGCTGCCGGCAACCCCGCTATAACGATACGGGCTGCGATAATAACCCGTCCGGTAATAGGGGCTGCTATAGCCGCTCCGGTAATAGGAATTGCCGTAGTAGGCTGACCGGTACGCCACTGCTCTGCGGTGTCGATGGCAGGCAAACGTTTCCGGCGCGATGGCAAGCGAGAAGACCGCCAACAGAATGGCCATGACCGTGAATCGCTTCAGCATAGCTGTCCTCCATTTCAAAATGCTTATTGGTTCGCACCGGTTTACGGGCAACTCGGATGCCAGCCGCCAGCTTGCCGCCTTGTGCAGCAGGTAATGCCCGATAGGTTAGCGATTTTGCCTTGCAGGCGCAAGCTCAGGGCGCTGCATATGG
>JBBWZK010000006.1:0-18351 GCA_039648975.1 Blastocatellia bacterium | reverse complement strand
CCCCCACTCCATATAAGCGAGTCTGCCTAATTTCCTCAGCAGACTGGATTGCAATTTAGCGAGCGACCGAGTATCTTAAGAACCGTGAAATTCTAATCCCACCAATTTGCTCTTCTGTGCGCGACAGATGCGCCCGCCATGCGCGCGGCGGTCTGGCGAAACATCACTTACTCCGAACCCGTAGGAACGCTTTATGCAACAAACGGATGAATCATTGGAATCCGCATCTGTGGCTGCCACAGTGCGCGACCCGCAAAAGTCTTCGTCCTGGCTTTCGACTTTGCGCGAAGCCTTCACCGGCTCGCGTCAAGACTTCACCGAAGGCAGCATCGGTCGCGCCATCGTCTTGCTTGCCGTGCCAATGATGCTGGAGATGTCGATGGAATCGCTGTTCGGCATCGTCAATGTTTTCTGGGTGGCGCATCTCGGCAAGGAATCAGCGGCGGCGGTCGGCATCACCGAATCCATGCTGACCATCCTCTTTGCCGTCGCCCTGGGATTGAGCATGCCGACCACCGCGATGGTGGCGCGGCGCATCGGTGAGAAGGATGTTCAAGGCGCATCGGCGGCGGCTTTTCAGGCGGTCATCATCGGCATCGGCGTCTCGTTGCCCATCGGCTTGATTGGCCTCTTCTGGACGCCGCAACTCTTTCACTTGATGGGTGCATCAAGCGAAGTCCTGGCCGCCGGCAGCGGTTACAGCCGCCTGATCATTGGCGCAAATGTGGTGATCATGCTGCTGTTTTTGAACAACGCCATCTTTCGCGGCGCGGGCGATGCCGCCATCGCCATGCGGGCGCTCTGGTTTGCGAATGCCATCAACCTCGTGCTTGATCCTTGCCTGATTCGCGGGCTGGGGCCGTTCCCGCAATTAGGGGTCACGGGGTCGGCGATTGCCACGACCATCGGACGCGGTGCTGGCGTCCTGTTTCAGTTTTATATGTTGTCATCGGGCAAGGGCCGCATCCGTTTGAGCCTGCGCCACTCCAAGCTCGATTTCAAGGTGATGTTCAAACTCTTGCGGCTCTCGGTCGGCGGCATGTTTCAATTCTTCGTGGCGACCGCAAGCTGGCTCGGCCTGATGCGCCTGGTCACGAAATTTGGCGACTCGGCGATTGCCGGCTACACGATTGCCCTTCGCATTGTCGTCTTCGCGCTGCTGCCGTCCTGGGGCATGAGCAACGCTGCGGCGACGCTCGTCGGGCAGAACCTCGGCGCAGGCAAACCGGAACGCGCCGAGCGCTCGGTGTGGATAGCGGGCTTGATCAACATGGTTTTTCTCGGCATGGTGACGATTATCTTTTTGACCTTTGCCGAGCCGCTGATTCGCCTCTTCACGACGGATGCGGCGGTGGTCTCTTACGGCGTCGCGGCGCTGCGATTCATCAGCTACGGCTATGTTGCTTATGCTTATGGCATGGTGATGGTCGCGGCGTTCAACGGCGCAGGCGATACGACGACGCCGACGTGGATCAACCTGGGCTGCTACTGGCTGCTGCAAATTCCATTGGCGTACACGCTGGCGAACATCGCAGGGCTCGGCGCGCATGGCGTCTTTCTGGCGATCACGATTGCCGAATCGTTCATCGCCATCATCGGTGTGCTGATGTTTCGCCGTGGCAGATGGAAGACGCAGAAGATTTAACCGCAGCGCATCGGCTGTCTATCGCCGGGCGGCCAATGCGCTTGTTCAGGCAACGCGGAAAGAGTATGGTTGTGTCACAAAACAGGAGACGAAGTGATGAGTATTGACATTGGTCCTCTGATCATTTCTACACCGGACATGAAGCACGGAAGACCACGCATCGCGGGGACAGGCATCACCGTGCATCGCATCGCCATCTGGTACAAGCTGGGGCATTCGCCGGAAGAGATTGCTTATCAATACGGCCACCTGACGCTGGCGCAGGTTTACGCCGCGCTGGCTTACTATCACGCGAACCGCGAGCAGATCGAAACCGAGATTGCTGCTGACGAAGCCGAAGCCGACCACATCGAACAGGAGCATCTGAAGACCCGAAAGACTGCCTGATGACAATCCAGCTTTACATAGACGAAGACGCCATGGCGCATCGTCTGTCGCAAGAGCTTCGTATGCGCGGCGTAGATGTGACTACTGCTCTTAGCGAAGGAATGGTTGAGCGCACGGACAGTGAGCATCTTGAATATGCAACGCAACATCGGCGAGTGCTCTATTCATTCAACATCGGCGATTATTACCAACTACATACTGGCTACCTGCAACATGGTAGACCTCATGCGGGAATCATTCTGGCGCAACAACAGCGATACAGTCTTGGCGAACAACTGCGCCGCCTTTTGCGAATCATTGCTATTCGTTCGGCAGAAGATATGCAAAACAATATCGAATTTCTGAGCGCGTGGGGATAATATCGCTTTCCCTCTCTTTCCTTCGACCGGCAGTAGTTGCACGACACAGACCTTGCCAACTGCATCACTGCGCGAACGATTAGAAGATCGTGTGAATCAGGTGTATATTTCGGGAATCACCTGAGCCTGAGAAGGAGACACTAATGATGCGAAGAGCCTGTTTGATTCTCGCTTGCCTATTGCTGGTCAGTGCGGCGGTTGATGCAAAGAGCAGTCGCACCGCGAACGCCAATGGCACGACCGTGAAGATTGATTCCGGCAGAATCAGTGGCCTTACGGTCGGCGCGAACAATGACGTGCGCGCCTACAAAGGCATTCCCTTTGCCGCGCCGCCTGTGGGCCCGCTGCGCTGGAAAGCCCCGCAGCCGGTCAAAGCCTGGGCGACCGAGCGCGCCTGCACCGAATTCGCGCCATCCTGTCCGCAAGCCAACTTGCTTGAACGACTCTATGGTCAGAAGCTCGGCCCGACCAGTGAAGATTGCCTTTATCTCAACGTCTGGACGGCGGCGAAAAAAGCGAACGACAAGCTGCCCGTGATGGTCTGGATTCACGGCGGCGGCTACACCATGGGATCGGGATCGACGCTCGCTTACGACGGCGCTGCCCTCGCCCGGCAAGGTGTCGTGCTGGTTACAATCAATTATCGGCTCGGCCCGTTCGGCTGGTTTGCGCATCCGCAGCTCTCGAAAGAATCGCCGCACAACTCGTCGGGCAACTACGGCCTGCTCGATCAAATCGCCGCGCTCGAATGGGTCAAGCGCAACATCGCGGCCTTCGGCGGCGATCCGGGCAGCGTGACGATCTTCGGCGAATCGGCAGGCGCAGGCAGCGTCTGTTATCTGATGGCGTCGCCGCTGGCGCGCGGCCTGTTTCATCGCGCCATCGCTGAGAGCGGCTCAGCCTTTGGCGCTAATCGCCATCTGCGCGATGCATGGTACGGCCAGGAATCCGCCGAAAAACTGGGCGAACGCGTCGCCCGCGAGATGAGCGGCGATCAAGCGGCTGACCCGATTGCTGCATTGCGCGCCAAAAGCGCTGAAGACATACTGAATGGCAGCAACGTCGCCGCAACCTCGTTCTTTGCGAGCGACGGCAATCGCTTCGCGCCGATTGTTGACGGCTGGGTGATACCAGACGATCCCGGCGCGATCTTTGAAGCGGGCAAGCAGGCGAACGTGCCGCTCCTCGTCGGCACCAACGCCGATGAAGGCACGATCTTTCTGCTCTCGTCGCCGGTGAATTCCGTAGAGGCTTATCGCGCGCTGGCGCGACGCATCTATGGGGCTCACGCTGATGAGGTGCTGGCGCTTTACCCGGCGAACGATGCCAGCGAGGTTCGCAACGCCCTCAGTCGCACGATCACCGATTCATTCTTCGTCACCGGCGCAAGGTACTTCGCCGAGACGACGAGCAAGGTGAACAGCAAAACCTTCGTTTATCATTTCACGCACATCTCAAGCGATCCGCGCCGGCGCATGCTCGGCGCGTTTCATGCTTCCGAGATTCCTTATGTGTTTCTGACTCAGGACACCGTCACGACGGCGGCTTATGATGACAAAGATCATGAGCTTGGCCGCGTGATGAGCGCCTACTGGGTGCAGTTCGCCGCCACCGGCGACCCGAACGGCGCGGGCCGGCCCGCCTGGCCGACGTATGATGCGGCAACGGATAAGCATCTCGAATTCGGCGATCAGATTGCCGTCAAAGCCAACCTGCGCAAGCCGGCTGTCGATCTGTTCGCGCGCATCGCTCTGGAGCGGCGCGGCAAGCGCAAAGCGGTTGGCGACCGTTGATTGCAGGCAAAGGCATGACCGCAACGGCGCAATCATCCAGCCGGCGATTTGATACCGTAGATCGTTTGCTTCTCGGCGTCTCGCTCGGTTGTGGCATCGCTTACTTTTTGACGCGCGGCCTGCCGGTGTTTCCAGGCAGCGTCGTCATCAAAGGCTTGAGCATCGCGCCGCTGGCCTTAATCGCCTTTCGCCAACTTATCGGAAGCGAGCGCTGGCTGCTCGCCGCCGCGTTGCTGCTTTCGGCGCTCGGCGATGTCTTCCTGGGCCTCACTGGCGAGCAATGGTTCGCTTACGGCCTAGGCTCGTTCCTGATGGCGCACCTGTTCTACATTCCGCTCTTCGTGCGCCAATGGCCGCGCCCTCTTGCCGCCAGCCCCGCGCGCCGCGTGGTCGCGGCGTTGTTGATGTTATTCGCCGCCGCCATGTTTGCAGGGTTGTTGCCGCATCTTGGCGAGATGAAACTGCCGGTCGCGGCTTATATGTGCGCGCTCGCCGGCATGAGCTTGACGGCGACGCTGGCAGATTTTCGCGCCTGGTGGGTCGTGATCGGCGCGGCGCTGTTTCTGCTGTCGGATTCGCTGATCGCCATCGGCAAATTTCTGTCGCCGATTGCCTATAGCGATTATGTAATCTGGGCGACATACTACACGGCTCAGGTCTTCATCGCGCTCGGCTTCATTGGTGAACGACGGCGCGCTTGATTTTGAATATCATGGAAATCGATCTCGGCCACTTTTTGATTCGTGAATGGCGGCGCGACGACGAAGAGCCGCTGGCGCGCCACGCCAATAATCCGAAGATCTGGCGCAATGTGCGCGACCGCTTTCCGCATCCCTATACGCTTGATGATGCGAAGTGGTGGATTGAGCACGCCAGTTCCGAAAACCCCATGACCAGCTTTGCCATCGTCGTTGATGGCGAAGCCGTCGGCGGCATCGGCTTCTTTTTGCAGGAGGACATCTTTCGCCGCTCGGTCGAAATCGGTTACTGGCTCGGCGAAGCGTTCTGGGGGCGCGGCATCGTGACGGACGCGGTGCGCGCGATGAGCCAGTACATCTTTGCCAACTTTGATGTGTGCCGCATCTACGCCGGCGTCTTCGAATGGAATCCCGGCTCGATGCGCGTGCTCGAAAAAGCCGGCTATGCGTTTGAAGGCCGTATGCACAAGGCGGCTACCAAAGATGGGCAGACGATAGACGAATTTATTTATGCGCTGGTGCGAGAAGAGTGATGCGTGATGCGTGATGCGTGACGAGTAGTGACAAGCGGGAAGCTACCGTGATCGTGGCTTGCCACGCATCACTCATTCCTCCAGGTCAGCGAGCGCGCGCACGGCAATCGCCGGATGAAGGCAGGCGCTCCGCCGGGCGCAGTTATCAGGCTCTTTCATTTCTTTGGCTGGTTACTTTTGGCGTTTTAGCAGCACCACAATCGTCGGTTCAGATCGTGCGGATAATCCCGTAAGCGTGGACCCTTGGAGATCAATCGCCAATAGGGTTTGAAAACTTTCGACTACAAAACCCTGGTCCACAAAATCTCTTAATCGCTCTTCGAGCGAAGGACCGGGAAGAGGACCGCTGACCATTTTCCCCTTGATGATCGATGTCGACATCGGGCCTCGATTAAACCCTATCGCATCAGATAAGGAGCTAGTCAGTATCCTATACTCCCATCTGCCGGTGTCGGATGAATGTTGCGTTTGCTGGCTTAGAGCAGGTTGCGCCACAACAATCCACTTTGACAGCATGAGAGTGACAAGTATGCCCACGAGTAAAATGGCGCCCATCAGTCTCTGTTTATTATTTGACATTTGCTGTCGCCTTTCTATGCGAAAACTTCTAGTCTTGACTATAGGGTGGCGCGGACCAGACGGATGAAGCGAGCCAAAAGAGGATAAAGCAGATGGGGTGTTTACCTTTCGCTCTTCATCCGTCAAGTGCGCACCACCCTTACAACAGTGACGAGTGACAAGACCGGAGAGCAGGAGAATAAACCTGCGAAGCTTGCCGACGCTGTACGCTTTTCTTGTCACTTGTCACTCGTCACTTGTCACTTTCTTCCTTACTGATGCGCCGGCTAAAATCGAAACGTGATGCCGACCTGCGCTGTCACCACATCGGTGCGCGAGCGCAGCACGTCGAAGAAGACTGCGCCGTTTTCGCGGTGAATCGAGCCTTCTCTGAGATACTCGGCGCGCGCGCCACGCAGGTAGCGCACCTTGCCGTCGAGCAGCACCTCAAGGCGCTTCGGGTTTGGGTTCAAGCGCACCTGCACGCCGCCGCCGAAGCCGTAGCTCAAAGTCAAATCGCTCAGGTTGGTCTCGGAAGGGTTGTTGTCTTCCGAATCAATATTGATTGAGGTAGAGGTGAACAGATACTTGAAACCAACCAGGCCGTCGACGTAAGGCCGCACCGCGCCGTGACGCGGCTCGGCGCGCACCAGGAAGTGTGTCAGAAAGATATTGTTGCCGGTCGTGACATCGACGCGAACTTCGGGGACACTGGGAAGCAGCGTCTCTTTGCGCGTCTCGGAGCCGTAGACGACGCCGCCCATATCAATGCCTACGAGTATCGGGCTTTGCTTAACGCGCACGAGAAACTGGCCGCTCGCGCCGTAGCCATTATTCTTGATGTTGTCTTTGAACTGGCCGCGCGGGACGACGGTGAGGAAATCAAAACCGATCTGAATCTCCTGTGCGCGGGCGCTGGTCGCCTGCCCGAAAGCGGCGCAGCCAAGGACGGCGAGCAACAGGCGCGCGGCGAGCCGACGAATGCCGGGGAGAGACTTTGTTTGCTGGTTCGTGTGAGCGTTGCGCATTCGTTTATCTCTTTCCATCAATCGCCCAGCCGCCACGCCTGCGCGATTGATCTGACGATGGCTTGCCAGTGCGGCGCAGTCGTCCGTTGATTCGCCCATCGCCCTACGTTAAAATGGGCGCGGCTTCAGGACTGCCCGCCGCGCCGGCAACGAGCTTCGTGTCGCAAGATACTGCCGGCACTGCCCGCATGTCCTCAGAAACCGCTCAAAGTTTTCTCAAATAGATTTCTCAGAGCCCGAATGACCATGCCATCGCCGCAGATTTACGAGTTTGGCCGGTTCCGTCTCGACGCCGCCGAGCGCACCTTGCGGCGTGCGGGCGAGGCGGTGCCGTTGACGCCAAAGGTCTTCGGCATTCTGCTGGCGCTCGTCGAACACAGCCCGCGCATCGTCGAGAAAGACGAGTTGATGCGCCAGGTGTGGCCCGACAGCTTCGTCGAAGAAGGCAACCTGACGCAGAACATTTCGCTGTTGCGCAAAGCGCTCGGCGAAACCAGCGACGGCAAGCCTTACATCGAGACCGTCGCGCGGCGCGGCTATCGCTTTGTGGCCGACGTCACAAAATCAGGCAACGGCGAAGCAACGGGCACGCCCGCCGTGCTGCGGCTCGCCGCCGGCGAGATGGCTGAAGAGCCCACGACGGACGAAATGGCGGCGCGCGACGCCTTCGCGCCGGAGCCATTCGCTGCGCAAGGCTCGCTGATCGAAGTCGCAGCGCCCGCCGCAGGCGATAACACGGCTGCGGCCACAGCGAGACGGGCTGCGCCATCGGCTCTCTTAGCTTCATCGGCAACCGGCGTCGCCGGGCCTATCGCTTTGCCAGTCGCCACGCGCATTGAACAGGCGACTGCCACGCGCGCCAGTCTCTGGAGCCGCATGGGCGGGCGGCGCGTCGCGCTTGTGGCGGCGATTTCCTTCATCGTTATTGCATCAGCCGTTATTTATTTTTCAAGCACCGGCAAAGCGGTCAGCGGCGGCAACATCGATTCGATTGCCGTGTTGTCGTTTGCCGCCGATGCGGGCGATGCCGAAACCGAGTTTCTTAATGACCGCCTCGCTGAGAACCTGATCAACAACCTCGCGCAACTGCCGAAGCTCAGGGTCGTGCCGCGCGGCCTGACTTTCAACTACAAGGGCAACACGGCTGACCTGCAAAAGATCGGGCGCGAACTCGGCGTGCGTGCCCTGCTCACAGGGCACATTCACCGGCAAGGCGATACCTTGAGCGTTCAGGTGGATTTGATTGACGTGGCCAACGTGTCGCAAATCTGGGGACGGCGTTACGACCGCAAGATGGCCGATCTGTTGCTGGTTCCGGAAGACATCTCGAAAGACATCTTTGAAAACCTGCGGCTATAACTCTGCGTCGAAGAAAAGAAACAACTCGAAGCCAACCGCTATTATCTGCTTGGCCGCAACGCGCTGAACAAGCGCACGGCGGGCGGCTTGCAGCAAGGCATCGAGTATTTTCAGAAAGCCATCGCCATAGACCCGGATGATGCGGCGGCTTATGCGGGGCTGGCCGATTGTTACAATATGCTGGTCGTCTACGGCATCCGCACGCCGAAAGACGCTTTTCCCATCGCGCAAGAGGCGGCGCTGAAAGCCCTGGAACTCGACGACAACCTGGCCGAAGCGCACACCTCGCTGGCCTTCATCAAGCACCGCTGGAACTGGGAGCGCCAGGACGCCGAGCGCGAATTCTTGCGCGCCATCAAAGACAAACCGGCTTACGGGCCGGCGCATCAGTGGTACAGCTCTTACCTGGTTGCCGTCGAACGCACGGACGAAGCCATAGCCGAAGCCCGGCGCGCGGCGGAACTCGATCCGCTGTCATTCAGCACAGGCATCCACCTGGGATGGATTTACTACATGGCGGGCCGCTACGATGAAGCCATCACGCATTGCCAGAAGCTGCTTGCGGTCGACGCAGGGTTCTTTCCCGTCTATCGCTATCTCGGCCTGAGCTACGAGCAGAAGGGCATGTACAAAGAAGCGATTGCGGCCTTCGAGCGCGGCATCAAGTTATCAGGCAGCCCATTGCTGGTGGCGTTGCTCGGCCACGCTTACGCCGCCTCCGGCAATCGCCACGAAGCCGAGCGTGTGCTGAACGAACTGCAAGAGATGGCCGGCCAGCGTTACGTCTCGCCTTACACCGTGGCGGCGATCTATGTCGGATTGCGCGACAGCGCGCGAGCGTTCGACTGGCTCGAACGGGCCATTGCCGAGCGCGACATCTGGCTGATGAATCTGCGGGTCGATCCGGTCTTCAAAGAACTGCGTGCCGACCGCCGCTTCAAAGCCATCCTCCTGCGCATCGGCCTCATTCCCTGATCGCTGCAACACATCGCTCGGTCACTCACTGCTTTCATGCCGATTGAGCCATTGATAGACAACCGAAGAATGGAACCACAGATGAACACAGATGAACACGGATGGAAAAGAGAGTCCGGCAACTGGCAGGGTCATATCTGGAATGTTCTCGCCATTAGCAATTTTAATTGCTTAGAGCGGCGCTAGAGCAGCGGCCGCCGCCATGCAACAGCCTCACGATGTGGGATAAACGCTTTCCTTCGGCTGATCCTCACCATTTACCGAAGGCTCGACGGCGCTTGTGAAGTATACAGCGAGGAGCCTTTCTCATGTCCAAGCTTCCCAGTTCTGCCGCCAGGCAAGCCAAATCGCTCGCCTGCGCCAAAGTTGATCCGCCGCGTTCGCCAAATGAACATCGCCTCTTTCAACGCGGCGCACCGCCGACGACTACAGGGCAACTGCTGCTGGAAGTCGCGCTTTTTGCCGCCGAGAATATGGCTTTTACACAGCAAGGAGATGCCACGGCTGCCGACCGCGTCAGAGATCACTTGATGCAAATTAGAGAACTCGCCAGCCGGCGGCTTGCAGAACTGCCTCCGCCTCAAGACGACATGGCTGATGAAACGCTCTGATATGAACGCACGGCAGTTCAACTGGAAGCGAACGCCGATTGATTGAAGCGGTTGGCGTTATCCCGGAGAAGTTGATTCACGGTAGGCACTAACAGGTCGAGGTCTTCCGGTTTGTGCAGAATCTTTACCGCTCCCGCCTGCGCGGCAGCGGCCAGGTACTTATGATCGAATGCCGACATGGCAACGACCGGGATGAAATCATAGTTCATCACTCTTCTGACCTTATGAATGAACTCCAATCCAGTCATCTCAGGCAACATCAAGTCGGTGATGATCAAATCAACTTCATGATTCGCTAAAACATCAAATGCCCGAGAACAGCATTCGGCATTGTAGACAGAATAGCCCTCCTGCTCCAGCAGCAGGCAGACGACATCGAGGATGTCTGGCGTATCCTCGACAACTAAGATCGACCCTCTCCCCATAGTAGACACCTCTCACGTATTCACGGAAACCAGAACAAATCGTGTGCCGCAGATCGGCGGGCAATTTAGTTAAGTAAGGGCTTTTTCCAGTCGATTCAATATGCTAAGATTGCTCTGGCTCAATACACCCGCTCAGGGAAAAGCACTAAAATCGAACAAAGGTTATCGGCATGAAAGAAGTTCAGTGTCACATCCTGTTTGTTGAAGATAATCTCGATACGCAAGAGATCGTCTCGATGTTTTTGCAGATTGAAGGCTATCGGGTCACCATCGCGCAGACTGCCGCCGAAGCGTTGCGGCTGGCCACGACGCAGACCTTTAACCTGTACCTGCTCGACAACCGCTTGCCGGATGAAAGCGGCATCGCCTTATGCAAACAGCTAAGAGCCACAGACCCACACACGCCAATTATCTTCTACTCGGCGAAGGCTTACGAAACCGACAAGCAGCAGGCGCTGGCCGCCGGCGCGCAAGGCTATCTCACCAAGCCGTGTAATCTGGGGGAACTGGAACAAACGGTAGCGGCTTTCCTTGAGGGGAACTGTCAAGCCATCAGCGTCAGGTAAGCGAGACGAATCGCGCCGGCGTTCAATGACCTTCCTTGCCGTGTCTTCAGGTCTCAGAGAATTTCCCCTGAACCTCATGGCGCATTCAAAGCGCCTGAAGTTTGACGCCATCAACTCTGCCAACCGTTGAACGAAGGCGCTCGGCTGCCGCGCCCTGTGTTGACACTGGGCTGGCGGTTTCTTACAATCGCCGCTCCCTTAGTCTAATCTATCGCCCGTATGCTCTCGCCAAGGAGGATCGCATGTCGCACCTGACTCCCTTTCCATCACGCTCGTTGTCTTACGGTTTGTGGCGTGGCGCAGTGGCGCTCGCCTGTCTGATGACGCTGTTCACGTGGATGGCTGCGCCTTCAGGGGCGGCGCGCGGCGCGTCATCAGGACTCCCGCGCAGCAGCCCGGAGGCACAGGGCATCGCCTCGTCTGACATTCTCGCCTTCGTTCAGGCAGCCGATGAACAGGTCGACACGATGAACAGCTTCATGCTGATGCGGCACGGGCAGATCGTCGCCGAAGGGTGGTGGGGGCCTTATGATGCGCAGACCCCGCACGTCCTCTATTCGTTGAGCAAGAGCTTCACCTCGACAGCCGTGGGGCTGGCCATCGCCGAAGGTAAACTCAGCCTCGATGACGAAGTGCTGAAGTTCTTCCCGGAGGATGCGCCGGCGCAGCCCTCCGCCAACCTCCGGGCGATGCGCGTGCGCGACCTGCTGCGCATGGCCACGGGACACCAGACAGAAGCTCAACTCTTGCGGGATGAGCCGGGCACGACAAGCCAGCCGTGGACGAAGAAGTTTCTCGCTCACACGGTTCCGTTTAAGCCGGGCACACATTTCCTTTATAACTCGCCAGGTACATACATGCTCTCAGCCATCGTGCAGAAGGTGACCGGCATGACCGTGCTGGACTACCTGCGACCGAGGCTGTTCGAGCCGCTGGGCATTGACAACCCTAGCTGGGTGACCAGCCCGCAGGGGATCTCGGCAGGCGCTTATGGCCTGTTCGTGCGTACAGAGGATATTGCACGCTTCGGCCAGTTGTACCTGCAAAAAGGCATGTGGAAAGGGCGGCAACTCGTCTCCAAAGCCTGGGTCGAAGAGGCGACCGCGTTGCAGACCGCGAACGGCTCCTCGCCGAAGAGCGACTGGGATCAAGGGTACGGCTACCAGTTCTGGCGTTGCCGTCACAACGCCTATCGAGGCGATGGCGCATTCGGGCAGTACTGCATCGTCATTCCCGAACTCGACGCGGTGGTGGCGATCACCAGCGGCGTGCGCGACATGCAGTCTGTGATGAATCTCGTCTGGGAGAAGCTCCTGCCGGCGATGAAGGCGAACCCCCTGCCGGAGGATGCCGCAGCACGGCGGCAGCTTGAGGCAAAGCTTGCCAGTCTGACCGTCCGGCTGCCCGCCGGGCAAGCCACGTCTCCACGCGCTGCGAAGCTATCAGGGCGGTGGTACGAGTTCCCCGAAAACAACCGCGCTATCCAGGCCGTGGCGCTCGACTTCAACTCAGGGTCGCCTGCGCTCATCGTCCGCACGGCTGGCGGGGAGACGCGGACGCCTATAGGGATTGGTTCCTGGGCGAAAAGCCGTAGTGGCTTTGCCAACGGTCTCGATCAATTCCTAAGCGTGCCGGCGCATCCCCTGGTCGCCGCGAGCGGCGCTTGGACGGCGGATGACATCTTCACCGTCAAGATGGTCGCCTACGAGACGCCGTTCTATACGACGCTGGCATTCCGATTCGACGGCGACCGGCTGCTGCTTGACGCGGAGCACAACGTCGCGTTCGGCCCCACGAAGCTGCCGCAACTGGTCGGCCAGGCGACCTCGAATAAATGAACGGTTCAGCCGGCCATTGATGTCGTGGTTGCCCTTCTCCGGCACTCCAATGTTCGTCAAGGGCAGCCTCCTGCTGTCTCAGGGTTAGCATCAACCATGAGGACTCGTGTCTTTTCTTCGGACTATCCCGTAGAGGGCAATGGCAGTAAGTGAAGACCTGGGAGCGCGGGCGAGACGCCCGCAACTTTTCGCATGCGCCAGACCGGCGGGCAAGATGCCCGTGCTCCCAGGTTCGGCCTGCTGCAACCGCGTGCAAGTGTAATGGTTTGCCGTGGCAACGAAGCCGGCACGCCAGCCGGTTTATTGATTTATTGACAAGCGCTAGGGCGTGCGGGATAATCGGAGCCTGCGAGTTAAACCCGTTTAGTCCCCGCGCAGATGAACTTCTTGACTTGAACATTGGAGGCTACAGGTGGAAAAGGAGCGTGAGATTCGGCTGCGCCAACGAATCGAAGAACTTGTGCGGTCGCGTGTTGGTGTGCTGGAACAGGACATCAGTCGCTTGCAGCGTGAGATCAACCAATCGTTCACGCAGTTGCTAGAGCGCACAGACGCGGCGGCGACCATGCCGGAAGGCGACGAGTCACTGGCGCAGATTGCCGCCGAGGTCACGGCCCGGGTCGATCAGGCTACGGCTGAAGGCGTGCGGCTCGGCGCTGACATCGCGCTGCTCAGAGATTCGGTCGTCGAGCTGAACGAGCAGCACACGCAGGCCGAAGTGCTTAACACGCTGGTGGCGCGCGCCGCGAACTTTGTGCCGCGCATCATGCTGTTTGTAGTTAAAGGCACAAACGCTCTGGCGTGGGCGGGGCGCGGGCTCGACGAGACTATCGGCAATGCGTCGATCAGAGGGCTGACGATCTCTCTGCAATCCGACACCGTATTGCGCGGCGCGCTCAATTCGCAGCAGACCTTTTATGGTTCGCCGGATCAGCAGACGGAAAACCATCTGCTCTTCAGCAAGCTGGGCAATCTTCAGCCGCAGCGCGTGCTCGCCGTGCCGCTCAAAGTGCGCGGCAAAGCGGCAGCGATTATCTATGCCGATTCGGCGGAGAGCGGCGAAGCGGCGATCAATGTCGAGGCGATTGAATTGCTGGTCAACACCGCCGGCATGGTCGTTGAACTGGTATCCCTGCGGGCTCGCATGGCTGAGAGCGGGCAAGCTCCCAGACCGGTGACACAAGCTGCGCCACCTGCAACACAGGTCGCGCCGCCACCGCCTGCGCCAGCGCCGCCAGCCGCGCCGCCGGTCGTTGCTCAACAACCCGCGCCCGCGCCGCCGGTCGTCGAGAGGCCCGCGCCTGAACCGCCGCCTGCGCCTGCCGCTGACTGGCAATTCCAGGCCGCCAGCGCGCCTGAACCGCCGCCGCCTGCGCCGAGTTTCTATGTGCCGACCGCCGAGCCGCCGCAGGAAGTTCGCAGCAGCCCGCCGCCCGCGCCGCCGTCTCGCGTGTCGGGTGATCTCTGGGGCGCGCGTCAGAGCGATCACCTGAACGCGCCGCCGGTCGAGCCGCCGCGCCCCGCCGCCAGCACTCCATCGTTCACACC
Source organism: Blastocatellia bacterium (assembly GCA_039648975.1). Lineage (GTDB taxonomy): Bacteria > Acidobacteriota > Blastocatellia > UBA7656 > UBA7656 > DATENM01. The sequence goes on along the minus strand of JBBWZK010000006.1, from coordinate 4,028 downwards.
GCGCAGCGCCGCAGACATGAGCGAAGAGGAAAAAGCGCACAACGACGCGCGCCGCTTCGCGCGCCTGCTGGTCAGCGAGATCAAACTCTACAACGAGCAGAAGGTCGCTGAAGGCCGCCGCAATAACGATCTCTACGACCGGCTCAAGGAAGACATCGACCGCAGCCGGCAAATGTACGAAAAGCGCGTGACGTCGAGCGTCGCCGCGAAGTTTGATTACTTCTATGATGAACTGGTCAACACGCTGGCCGAAGGCGACGCCGCCCGGCTCGGCTCAGACCATCCCGGCCCATCGGTAGCTGTTTAGAGGCTAGAGGCTAGGGGCTAGAGATAAGAATCTGCCCGCTAGTCTCTAGCCTCTAGTCCCTAGCCTCTGTTTTTTCTTGTCCGCAGCGAACCTCCTGATTGATAATCTTCATCAGCCCCATGACCATGTCGGAATCGCCTGCTCATTCCACGAGGGGAGTTTTCTATGTTCTATTTGATTGGCCGCCGTGCGTGCCGACCGCTTGTTGTCATTCAACGCCGCTTTTTCGCTACCGGCTTGCCGCTGATGCTGGTGATCAGCCTGCTCGCGCCGCTGACGGTTTCGTGCCAGCGCAAGTCATCTGATCCTGAACGCGGCATTGCCGAATTGAGTTCGCTGGTTGAGAGCGCCCAGGGACGGCCTGCGCCCGCAGACTTACAGCGCTTTGAATCGGCCTATGCGCGAACCCGCGCGGCAGCGCTGGCGCGATTCCTGCGCGGTTATCTTTATTACACTGCGCAGAACTACGTGGCGGCGATTGACGCCTTCGATGTACGCGCCATTGATGAAGCGGCGTCGATTGGCGATTACGCGCTCTTTTATCGCGCTGAAAGCGAAGCCGCCGGCGACGCCAAAAGCCAGGCGCGGCGCGATTACGGCAGTCTTTATTCAAAATATCCTGACTCGCTGAAGGCGAAGGCCGCCAAACTGCGCGCTGCCGAGATGGCCCTGGCGCTTGGCGATCCTGAAAGCGCCCGCCGCGACGTCGCGCGACTGGTCGAAGCCGATGACGCTGATGCGGTCTATATCACGGCGCAGGCCAATGAACTGACGGGCAAGACCGGCGAAGCCGTGAAGCTCTATCGTAAGATTTATTACGAACTCGCGGCGACTAAAGCGAGCGTCCAGGCCGAACAACGGCTGGCGGCGCTCGGCGCGGCGGTGAAGGATAATCCCGGCACCTTCGATGAAGAGAAAGACCGCGCCGGTGCGTTGCTGGAATCGAAACAGTTCAACGATGCGGCGCAGGCTTATACGAATTTGATCGCGCGTTTTCCCGAAGCTGCCAACAATGATGCGATTCAATTGCATCTCGGCAAGAGCTTGCTGGGCGCGCGTCAGCCGGCGCAGGCGGTTGCGCCGCTCGCACGAGTCAGCGAAGCCAGCGCCGAGATGAAAGCCGACGCCCTGTTCAATCAGGCCGAAGCCTTGCGGCGCTCGAATCGTGCAGGCGAATCGGGCATCCTCGTTGATCGTCTGTTGAAGCAATACGGAAAAAGCCGATGGGCGCAGGACGGGCTCTATAACCTGGCGCGCGACCTCGACAAAGCCGACCGCGACGCCGAAGCGATGGTGCGTTATCGCCAGATCGTCGCGTTGTATCCGAAAACACCATACGCCGCTGAAGCCTCGTACAATCTCGGTTGGTACGCTTACCGCATGAAGCAATATATGGATGCGGCGCGATTGCTTGAGCAGCATCTCGTCAGCTATCGCTATCCCGAAACCAAGTTCATCGGCGAAGCCGGATTCTGGGGCGCGAAATCTGAAGAGCGATTGGGCAACCGCGCGCGCGCGCTGGCGCTCTACGATCTGGTGAACGAGCGCTACGCTTACGGCTATCATGGCTATCTTGCCGGCATGCGCGCCGCCAAACTGCGGGCTGCGGATCCGTCGTTGAAAGCCGAAGCGGCGAAGCCCGGCTCAGACCTTGAGCGCATACGGCACAACGTCACTTACGTCGAAAAGATCGAAGAGACGGCTGATGGCACAGAAAACGTGCCTCTGGCCAAAGCCGGCGATTTTGAAGTCATCGGGCTTGGCGAGTTGGCGATCAAAGAGTTGAACACGGCGCTGGAGAAAGCGCCCGCCTCGCCGAAGATCAATCTGCGCATCGCGCAATACTACGCGCGGCGCGGCGAGAATTTTCAGGCGACTCTCGTGCTGCGGCGCGGCTATCCTGACCTCTACTCGTACAAAGAGACGGACGTGCCGCGCGAAGCCTGGGAAATCTTTTTCCCGCTTGTCGCGTGGAATACAATCAAGCAGGAAGCCAAACGCTACGGCATCGATCCTTACATGGCCGCCGGGTTGATCCGTCAGGAGAGCGTCTTTAACCCGACGGCGATTTCGCGCGTCGGTGCGCGCGGCTTGATGCAGGTGATGCCGGCGACGGGACAAATGATTTCGCGCAAGCAGGGCGGCGGCTCGATCACGGCGGCGGATTTGTATAACCCGGCGATCAACGTCAAGCTGGGCATGAATTATCTGGCGCAGATGCTCGGCCAGTTCGGCAGAATCGAATATGCGGCGGCGGCTTATAATGCCGGGCCGGGCCGCGCCAGAGCGTGGATTGCCGAGCGCGGCGGTCTCGATGTCGAAGAGTGGATCGAGACGATTCCGTTCACCGAAACGCGCGGCTACGTGCAGGGCGTGCTGCGTTACGCCGCCAACTACCGCAGGCTATATAAGGAGTGAAGCGTGATGCGTGATGCGTGAAAAGGCGGTGACTTCCTTTCACGCATTGTAGCGAAAACGTCACCGGTCACTTTCCCCATCTTGTCACGCATCACGCATCACGCTTCACGCTTCACGTATCACTTGTCACCTTCAACTATGATGACTCAATGCTTCATTGTGCTGCGCAAACGGACTTCGTTCATGAACTCCTCGCAAGCGCTTGCCGCGCACAAGGATTCACGGCGTCGCTTGCTGATCGCATGGGTTGTCTGCGGCGTGCTGCTGTCTCTGGCATTCGATACGGCGGCGCAGCGCGCCCGCAAGCCATCTACGCCGGCAAATCCTTCAACACAGGCGACCGGCGCGCTGAAGGTCATCACAGGTCAAGCCGGTTCGGTCGTCTTTATCAATAACGTGCGACACGGCGCGACCAATGATCAAGGCGAGCTTGACTTGCTGCGCGTGCGCGCCGGTGCGTTTCCCTTGCGCGTGCGTACCGTTGCTTATGAAGACTGGAAGGGCTCTGTGGTGATCGCTGCCGGTTCCTCGCGCACATTGAAGATCACGCAATTGCGTGAAAAAGATCAGGCCGTTTTGCTTTATCAAAATGGCGACGCCCTGCGAGACAAGGGCAAAAATAAAGAGGCCGTCGAAAATTATAAGTCGGCCCTTGCCATGCAGCCGAACTTTCCCGAAGCGCGCCTGGCGATGATTCGCAGCCTCATCGCGCTGCAAGACTTTCAAGAGGCCGAAAAGCAAATGTCGGCGGCGCTCAAAGCCACAGGCCGCGCGCTCGCCGAAGCACAGACCGTGCTTGCCAACCTGCGCCGTCAGCAGGGACTCATCGAAGAATCAATCGTCGCGTACAGAAAAGCTCTCAGGCTGGCGCAGGGCAATTCGTTTGAAGCGCACATCGGTCTGGCCATCGCGCTCAACGAGATGAACGATGCGAAATTGATTGACGAGATTGCCAGAGAATACCGCATCGGCATCATTCAAGATATGGAGACCGAGCCGATACTCTATTATCAACTCGGCGAGATTCTCGAAAAGGCCGGGCGCAACAAAGAAGCGATTGCCGCTTATCGGAATTACTTGCGGCTCGACCCGGAAGGCGAATATGCTTCCGCGGCTGAATCTGTCATCGAACAATTGAAAGAGAACAACAATCAGCAATGACCAAACAGATCATTTCTTACAAAGCCGAGCAGTTCACCGAATCGGTCATCCGCGAGATGACGCGGCAAGCGAATCTCTACGGCGCCATCAACCTGTCGCAGGGCTTTCCCGATTTTGCCGCGCCTGAAGAGATCAAGCTCGC
>JBBWZK010000040.1:0-24095 GCA_039648975.1 Blastocatellia bacterium | reverse complement strand
CGGACTATGACGGCGACGGCAAGGCCGATGTCGCTGTATTTCGACCGAGCAATGGCACTTGGTACATTCGCTCAAGCATCAACGGTTCGATGATCGTCGTTGGCTGGGGCACGTCGACCGACGTGGCAGTTCCGAGCAGACCCTAGCTGAGACGAGGCCGGCAGTGATTGCCGCGTCTGAGCCGCACTGACCTTGCCAAGCCGGATGGCCGGTTGGTCATCCGGCTTACAGAATCAAGAGAGTTCTGATGGAGGGCAGGTTGCAAGACCTGTCCTCCTTTTTATTGGCTTTGCGTCCACCGCGCACCCTATGAGAATATCTGCCTCTCAATTCAACTCCGTAGGCGACAGGCGAGGGTTTTAACACGCCACTTTATGTGGCCTGCATCACTCGCAAGACAGGCCAGCCCGCAGAGTCAGAATGAGCCTTTTCCCCGTTCCGGCTGAAAATTGCTTGAAAAACACGAGCATGACTCAGAAGAAAACTTCTTGACTATCTCCCGTATACTTGATATAAACGCGAGCGCCGATGAACGATCTTGGCCCACGGGTAATCGGCAGAAGTTTAGCAAGCAAGCTCGGCCAACGCTCAATCAAGCAAATCAGGCAACATTTCTTCAATCCGTGCTTGCTTTCCCCGAATGTCGAGCTATGTCTGTTATCTTGAAGGAAACCTAGTTCGAGAGTAACAGAAGACCTACGAGTCAAGCAGTAATCATCCGGTTGACGACGAACCGCAGTGTGCGGTGATTGCCGTACCGGATACAGAAGTATGGCCCTTCCGCTATGAGCTGGTGCGCTGCCAGACACACTCAATGTAGTGAGTACAACTTGCAATAGTAAGAGGCACTTAGCCGGAAATATCCCTTCCTGGAGAAATAATGAAAAATATGATTAGCATCCTTGCAAAGATTAAACGGAGCGCGCGCTTGATCGTCGCACTCGCGGTGATAGCGGTTTTCGCTTCTCTCGTGAGCGTGACGGCTTTCATGCAGAGTGCAACGCCCGGCAGCCAGAAACAGATCAAGCTGCAGGCGGCGCAATCGGAGGCGCAGTCGGAGGCGAAGCCGGAATCGCAGGAAGTGCTGACTGCTTTAGAAGCGGATCAGATAAAGGAGAGGCCGACACAGGCGGCGACTCAGGTCGCGCCTTACCCGGCCCTCAAAGGCCCGGCAGGAACATTGGTCAGCGGAACGAAGACAGTCTGCGCTTCGGGTTGTGATTATCCCACGCTGGCCACCGCCGTCGCGGATATCAACACGAACGGCGTTGGCGCAGGCGGCGTCACGATCAACGTCGCGGCCAATCACACTGAAACAGTTCCGGCGGGCGGCATCAGCATAACGGCCACCGGTACGGCATCTGACCAGATCATCATTCAAAAAGACCCTATGACGCCAGGAGCCAATCCGACCTTTACCGCAAACGCTGGCCTGACGGCGGGCGCGCTCAACGATGCCATTATTAAAATCATCGGCGGCGACTACGTCACCTTAGACACCCTGACGCTTCAGGAGAATGCGGCGAACACGACAACGGCGGCGGCGACCAATAATATGACCGAGTGGGGCGTCGCTCTGCTCTATACCTCGCCCACCGATGGAGCGCAGAACAACACGATCAAGAACTGCGCGATTACGCTGAACCGGACTTATACCAACACGTTTGGTATCTACAGCAATGTGCGCCACAGCCCGACTGACGTGACGACCGTTGCCGATATTACCTCGCCAACCGGCGCCAATTCCGGCAACAAGGTTTATAGCAATACGATCAGCAACGTCAATATGGGGATTACCTTCATCGGTTCCGGTACGGCTGCCAATATGGATGTGAACAATGATATTGGCGGCGCTTCAGCAAGCACAGGCAATGGCATAACCAACTGGGGCGGCGCGGCGGCAGCGAGCACGTTCGCATCCAACGTGGCAACTTCCTATGGCGTGTTGATGAATCATCAAACCAGCAACAACGTCTCTTACAATACGTTGACCAGCGCCAGCATCAGCTTCTCCGGCACTTTTCTTGGCATATATTCCGATTACACGGTCGCGGCGTCGACAGGAACATTTACCAATACGGTCACCAATAATACGGTGACCATGACCAATAGTTTTGTCGGCGCGGCAAGCCAGATCCATGCGGTCCGGTGTTCCACGACGGCTGGCGCTAACGCTAGCGCGACCTTAAACCTGAATAACAATACCGTGCTGAATTGTGCGGTGACCGGCGCGGCAAGCGCCATAACGGTTTTCGGCGTGCTCAATACAGCCGCCTTCGGAACCGTGAATGTGAACTCGAATATCGTTCAGGGCACGACCTCGACGGCGACCACCGGAGGAATTGTTGGTGTGACGAATCAGGGGCCGGTGGTCACCACGCTCAATCTGAACAACAACCAGCTTGGCAACGCGAGCGGCAATTTCATTGCCTTTAGCGCGGCGACCAGCGGCGCGGTGAATGCGGCAACCAACTCGACCACGATTACGGCAAACGTGTCGATCAGCAACAACGACGTGCGCGGTATCGTCTTCTCCGTTGCAGGCACGAGCGGGCCGCTATTGATCAGTAACAGCAATGCCACCTCTGCGACCGCCAATATCAATAACAACACCTTCACCAACTTGAATCTGAATACGACGGGCGGTGTGACCTTCATTCAGCATGCAGGCAATATGACCGCCACAGGGGTTGAAAACTGCAACAGCAATTCCATCGTCACGGCATTCAACAAAGCTGGTGCCGGTGGAACGATAACCTTCTTCAGTTCCAATGCGTCATCGATCAACGGTTCGATGATGACCAATAACCTGAATAATTTCTCGAACGTCACGGTCACCGGAGCCACCACGATTGCCGGCTGGAGCAACACGGAAGGCGCTTCGAGTACGAGCGGGCCGGGAAAGACGATCACCAACAACACCTTTAACAATATCACTGGCGGAACCAGCGCGGTGACGGGAATGAGCGTCAACTTCAGCGGCCCCGCCACCAGCGTCGCAAACAATACCGTCAGCAACATTAACAGCGGGGGGGCGATTACCGGGTTTAACTTCGGCGGATCAAATCAGGCAACCTTAAGCGCCTCGCAAAACCTCATCGATCCCATTTCGTCAAGCGGCGCTTCGGCGGTCACGGCGATCACGACTTCCTCGCCCACCATAAACATTTTCCGCAACAAAATTTTCGACCTGGGCGGAACCAATGTGGGCACAACCGTCAATGGCATTGTGATTTCTGGCGGCACCACGGTATCCATTTTCAACAATCTGATCGGCAATCTGACGGCCAGCGCCGCCAGTGGCCTTGATGTGATTCGAGGGATCAGCATTACCTCGACCATTTCCTCGTCAAACGTCAATGTGTTTTTCAACACCATCTTCATCAACGCCACCTCGTCGGGCACCAACTTCGGGTCGAGCGGCGTCTTCCACACGACCAGTGCGACCGCAACGACCGCCGCGCTGAATTTGCGCAACAGCATCATTGTCAACACCTCTACCCCCAATGGCACAGGCGTGACGGTGGCATATCGCCGTTCGAGCACGACATTGACCAATTATGGAGCAACCTCGAATAACAATGATTTCTACGCCGGCACGCCGGGCGCGACGCGGCTGATCTTCTTTGACGGCACGAACTCAGACCAGACCATTGCCGCTTACAAAGCGCGCGTCAGTCCGCGAGATTCGGCATCATTCACCGAAAATCCGCCTTTCCTGAGCACGACAGGTTCAAATGCGAACTTCCTGCACATCAGCGGCGCATCGCCCACGCAAATCGAAAGCGGCGGAGTCAACATCGCAGGGATTACCGATGATTATGACGGGCAAACTCGCCAGGGCAACCCCGGATATGCCGGGACAGGCTCCGCGCCCGACGTCGGCGCAGATGAATTCGCGGGAACCGCGCTCGATTTGTCTCCGCCGGTCATTACCTACACGCCGCTTGGCAACGCCTCGGCAGGCGCTTCGCGCAATCTCACGAATGTGGTGATTAGCGATGCGAGCGGTGTCAACATCACTGCCGGCACACGTCCACGCGTCTATTACAAGAAATCAACCGATAGCAATGACACGTCGGGTTGGAAATTCGTCGAAGCGACTGGCGCAGGCGGCTCGCCTTTTAGCTTCACGATCAACTATGCGCTATTGAATGCCGGTTCAGTCAGCATCGGCGATACGATCCAATACTTCGTCGTCGCTCAGGACTTAGCGGCGACGCCAAATGTCGGCATCAACTCCGGAGCGTTTGCGGCGCAACCTTCCAGCGTGGCCTTGACCGCCGCCGCCTTCCCGATTGGCGGCACCATCAACAGCTACAACATTGTGGATTCACTGGCGGGCACGAAGACCGTCGGCACGGGCGGCGATTATGCGTCGCTCACCGCCGCCGGTGGTTTGTTCGCCGCGATCAATAGCAGCGTTCTAACCGCCAACCTGACGGTTAATATCACCAGCGACCTGCTGCTTGAAGACGGCACTAACGCGCTCAACCAAGCGGCTGAAGAAGGCGTCGGCGGGTATACCATCACCATTCAGCCGAGCGGCGGCGCGGCGCGCTTGATTTCCGGCGGCAGCGCGACGGTGCTCATCAGCCTCAACGGCGCAGACCGCGTGACCTTCAACGGTCTGAACACGGGCGGCAACTCGCTCCTCATACGGAACACCAACAACACCGGCGCGACGATTCAATTGATCAACGATGCGTCGAACAATACGATCACGAACTGCACCATCGAGGGCGGCTGCACCAACGCGAGCAGCGCCGTAGCTTTCATTGGCGCGGGCACGACCACCGGCAATGACAGCAATATGATCTCGAACAACGTCATTCGTGATCGGACGGATGCAGCAGGAGTGCCTGCGAACCTGGTCGCTTCGCTGAACGCCTCGACCACGGCGACCAATTCCAACAACGTGCTGAACAATAATCAGATCAAGAACTTTACCACCATCGGGTTTGGCACATCCGGGGCACTGAGCAATGACAACTGGACGGTGACCAACAACAACATCTTCCAGGAAGCGGCGCGCACGACGGCGCTCACCGGCATCAACTTTGGCGGCAACCTGGGTACGAACCTGATCTCGCAAAATTCGATTCACGACCTCAACACGAACGGGGCGAATAACGTGCTGGGTATGCTCATCGGCGATGCGCGCAACACGACCATCTCGAAGAACCGCATCTACAACCTCCTCAGCGTGACCGGGGCCACAGGCTTGCTTGAAGGAATTGAGTTCGATGGCGCAAGCGGCACGGCGGCGTCTGTCACTGTGGTCAACAACATGGTGTCAATCGTCCCTGCGTTCACCAACGCGCAGTCGGTTATCGGCATTCAAGACTTTGGCTTCGGCGGGAACACCTTCAACGCCTTCAACAACTCGGTCTATATCGGCGGCACAGGGTCGGGCAGTTCTTCGACATGGGCTCTCCGGCGCGGGATACTCGCCCCGACGGCTTACACCGCCAAGAACAACTTCGCCTACAACAACCGCACGGGCGGCACCGGCAATCACTTCGCGGGCGGCGACGAGTCGGCCAATACAGGAACGTTCGTCTCTGACTTCAATATCTTTGTCGGCACGGGAGCGACGGCAGCCAACTTCATGGATTACGGCACGAGTTCAACCGGCACGGCGGTCTCCTTTGCGACGTGGAAGACCGGCCCGCCGGCGCGCGACGCCAACTCAAACGGGCAGACGGCAGCCAGTGTCATCCTCGCCGATCAATTCGTTGATCCCACCAACGGCGACCTGCATTTGAAAGTGACGAGCCTGGCTTTGTCTGTGGGCATGGTTCTCGGCAGCGTCACCGACGACTTCGACGGCGACCCGCGCCCGGCCAGCAATCCAGACATCGGCGCGGATGAGTTGGTCATGGCGGCGGGTGGAGTGATCCCTGCGGGAACTTACTACAACGCCAGCGCCAATGACGGCGATACGCTCGGCGGCAATGTTACGATCACCAATCAGTTGACCCTGAACGGCAAACTCAGCACCGGAGCCAACACGCTGACGATTGGCTGCAATGCTTCAATCGTCGGAGCCGGAGCGAGCAATTACGTGATCGGCAATCTGAAGAAAACCTTCTGCGCCACAGGCAGTTTCAGCTTCGTCGTCGGCACGGCCAACGGCTTCTCGCCGGTTGATGTCAACGTCAGCGCAGGAACCTTCCCTGCCGACTTCACGGTCAAGGCCGTGCAAGGGCCGCAACCGAATATTCCAAAACCGACCCACGCGCTGCACCGCTCCTGGACGCTGACGGCAACTGGAGTGACTGCCGATCTGACCTTCCACTATCTCGATCCGACAGACATTCCCGGCACCGCCAACGAGAACAACTTCTCCATCTTCAAGTATGATGGATCGCTGACGACGCCGGGCGGCATGGTCAATCCCGCCGCCAACACGGCGACGATTACCGGCGTGTCGTCGTTCTCGGATTGGACGCTGGCCGAAACCGTTTGCACATACATGCTCAGCCCCAGCAGCCAGACATTCGGGCCGACAGGCGGAATGGGCGGCTTTAGTGTGATCACGCAAAGCGGTTGTCCCTGGACGGCTGTGAGCAACAATGGCTTTATCACGATCACCGGAGGCAGCCCCGGCTCGGGCAATGGAACAGTGAACTATACGGTGGCCACCAACCTCAGCCCGGCCTCGCGGATGGGAACGGTCACGGTTCAGGATCAGACTTTTACAATCACCCAGCGCGGTGACCTGAGCAGGCCGAATGACTTCGATGGGGACGCTAAAGCAGATGTCGCCGTGTGGCGTCCTTCAAACGGCACCTACTACTACATACAAAGTACGAACACCAATGTGGTCGCTATCGGATGGGGAATGACGGGCGATCAAATCGTTCCTGGAGATTACAGTAATGATGGCATTTCCGACCTTGCCATATGGCGGCCCTCAACCGGACAATGGTTCGCTCAAACTGTAGTCGGCCAACCCGTAGTGGGTGCCAGCGGAGATGTGACCATCCCTGCGGATTACGACGGAGACGGCAAGGCCGACCTCGCCGTGTGGCGACCATCAACTGGCAACTGGACGATCAAAAATAGTTCGAATGGCTCGATAACAACCGTGAACTGGGGCATCAACGGCGATGTGCCTGCGCCTGGCGATTTCGATGGCGACGGCAAGGCCGACATCACGATATGGCGGCCATCGTCAGGAACCTGGTACATCATCAAGAGTTCGAATAGCTCGGTCATGGTGGTTGGCTGGGGCATTTCGGGCGATAAGGTCGTTCCCGGCGATTACGACGGCGATGGCAAGACAGACGTCGCCGTGTGGCGGGAATCGTCAGGAACCTGGTACATCATCAACAGCTCGAACAGCTCGGTCACGGTGGTCGGCTGGGGCATACCCGGTGACATCCCCATACCCACAGATTATGACGGCGACGGCAAGACCGATGTCGCCATCTGGCGGCCATCGACAGGGGTTTGGTACATCATCAACAGCTCGACCAGTTTAGTCACAGTGGTCGGCTGGGGTACAAGCGGCGACATTCCCGTACCTTCGGCTTACGTCCGTCCATGATGGAGAGACCGATGAGCGACAGGCGATGAGAGTTGCCGCATCGCTCATCGGTCCCTCTGTTTTCCTTTTCGTGCAGAATGAATAGTGCCAGGAGGCCCCCGAGTCATCGAGCGGGGGCCTTTTCATATCGCGCCTTGAGGCGATATGTTCCGGCATATTCCCACCGCCTCAAGGTCGGGCCAGTTGATTCAAAAATTCGCTTAAAGGAAAGGGGAAATGGAACCACAGATGAACACCGATGCAAGCAGCAGCCTATGGAGTGCGGCGACAAGTCGCCGCTATGGAAGTCCTTGGCAGCGGCGCAGCATTCGGAGGGACTACCAAAGCGGCGACAAGTCGCCGCACTCCATAACCGCACGGCCAGGGCGCGCTCCTCTTTCTCCTTACACTGACGTGAACACCGCTAGACTGGTTTTCATCTGTGGTGGCTTCTCTGTCTCCGTGAATTGAGTGGCCGTTTCTGCCGGTCTCTTCTTCCAACTCTATATCAAAATGCGCGACGGCTGTTGAGTCTGGCTGAGAACGAGGCTATGCTAGATGACTCTCACTGAAAACTTTTTTTTGGAAGATGAATTATGAGTGTGGATACCAAATTAAATACGGTCTGTTTAGAAACACAATCGCTTACCGGCGAAGCAACCGCCGTCGAATTATCCATCGTGATGCCCTGCTTGAATGAAGCCGACACCTTGGAGACTTGCATCGAGAAGGCGCAACGCGCACTTCGCAGTCACCATATCCAGGGGGAGATCATCATCGCCGATAATGGCAGCACAGACGGGTCGCCGGCGATTGCCGAGCGACTGGGCGCGCGGGTGATCCCTGTCGAAGAAAAGGGATATGGCAATGCTTTAATGGGCGGCATCGCGGCGGCGCGCGGTGAATTCATCATCATGGGCGATGCCGATGATAGCTATGATTTTCTTGAAGTGCCGCGCTTCGTCGAAAAGCTTCGTGAAGGTTACGACCTCGTGCAGGGCTGCCGGCTGCCGCTCGGCGGCGGTCGAGTGATGCCTGGGGCAATGCCTTTTTTGCACAGATGGTGGGGCAATCCGATGTTCTCCTGGATGGCTAAAAAGTGGTTCCACGCGCCCATCAACGATGTCTACTGCGGCTTGCGCGGGTTTACCAGACAGCATTATGAACGGCTGGCGCAGCGCTGCACGGGGATGGAGTTTGCAACCGAGATGATCATCAAATCGAGCCTCTACCGCGCCAGGATAACCGAAGTCCCTATCACGCTGCACCCGGACGGTCGCAAGGCGCACGCGCCGCACCTGAAAACCTTTCGCGACGGCTGGCGCACGCTCAGGTTCTTTTTAATGTATAGCCCACGCTGGTTGTTTCTCATCCCCGGCGTGTTGCTGATCCTGTTGGGCATCATCGGCTACGGATTGGCCATGCCCGGGCTGACGATCAAGCGCCTGACCTTTGATGCGCACACCCTGCTGTTTGCCAGCCTGGCCATCCTCTGCGGTTATCAAGCCATCGCCTTTGCCGTGTTCACCAAGATCTTTGCGATCAGCGAAGGGCTGATGCCCGAAGACCCACGGCTGACGCGATTCTTTAAGATCATCAATCTCGAAAAGGGATTGATCGGCGGGTCGCTGGCTTTAGTGCTGGGGCTGGCCCTGCTGCTGATGGCCGTCAACCAATGGCGTCTCAGCGATTTCGGCAGACTCGATTATAGCCACACGATGCGCTGGGTCATTCCCGGCGCGACGTTGACGGCACTGGGATTTCAGACCGTGCTCGCGAGCTTTCTGATGAGCATTCTGGGGATGCGCAGGCGATGAGAAATTCTTTTTCACCTGACAACGCAAGCTTTGATGAATACGCCACAGATTACGACCTGGCGCTTCATCAAGGTCTCTCGGTCACCGGAGAGGACAAGCTCTATTTTGCCAGAGGGCGGATTGATTGGCTGCGGCGGTGTTTGCAGCGGCTGGCGCAACATCCGAAAACGGCAATGGACTTCGGCTGTGGCACGGGCAGCAGCGTGCGCTACCTGCTTGAACTGCTCGGCAGCCAGTCGGTTTTAGGTCTCGACGTTTCGGAGAAGTCATTAGAGGTCGCCCGGCGGGAGAACGATGCGCAGCAGACGCGTTTTATGTTGATGGGGCAATATGAGCCGAAGGAAGAAATCGACCTGGCGTTTTGCAATGGGGTGTTCCATCACGTCCCTGTCGCGAAGCGGCCCTCGACGATGGCCTACATCTACAATTCACTGCGCCCCGGCGGGTTGTTTGCCTTATGGGAGAACAACCCTTGGAATCCCGGAACTCGATATGTGATGAGCCGGATTCCCTTCGACCGTGACGCGATCACCCTGAGCGCGCCAGAGGCCAGGCGTTTGGCGCAGGCAACGGGCTTTGAGGTACTGCGGACGGATTTCCTGTTTATCTTCCCTAAGCCGTTACAGTGGCTACGCGGGCTTGAGCCCTACCTTGCGCGAACCCCGCTGGGGGCGCAATATCAAATCCTCTGCCGCAAACCTTAGCGCCTATAGTTCGATTGGTAAGACAGAGCCGAAAAGATTAATCCCCTCCTGCCCGTTTCTGAGCGTGACAGGAGGGGATCTGTGGGTTTGTGCTCTTATAATCTACTTCACGCAAGTGGGACAGTTGGTAATCGCATTTCCACTCACATCAGCGGTATTTCCCAAAAACTTATTGTTCTGTGTTGAGGTGGTAGTGCCGCCGTTAGACAGTCCGGTAGCATTGTTCAGTATATGGCTCTCGGAGATGCGCAAGGAGGCGCTCGCCCCCGAGGTTTGCAGCCCGATGCTATTGTGGGCCACTATGCAGTTGGCCACATTGATTGCCGCGCCGCCCTGGGCGATGATCGCTACATTGTTGGTTGTCGATACATCGGAATTACTAATCGAAGCGCTGCCGCTCAACAGGTTCAAGCCGGAATTCACATTGTCATGCATCTTGACATTGGTAATGTCGGCTTTCATGGTTCCGGCGGTGTTGGTCATCACGATGCCATCATTATTGTCATCCAGCGTCGTGTCTTTGACGACCAGTGTGCCGGTGTTCGCCAGGTTGACATCGATGCCCTTTTGCGAGAATCCATAGATGAGGCAGTCCTCGACAATCAACTTGCTGCCGGCCAGATACCTGATGCCGTTGAGGCCTGCACCGCAACTGGTGCCGTGCCGTGTTCCAAGGATCGAAATGTTGCGCAGAATCACCACTGCCGTCGTCGGATTGGTCGTCACATTGACGATGACGCCGTTCACTCCACTGGCAAGGATCGACGCCCATCCAGAGCCCGTTCCCCCATTAATCGTGATCGACTTGGTGATCGTCACTGCGCCATAGCCGCCGGGATCGAGCACATCAATTTCACCGCCCTCTGCCGTCTTCGAAATTGCGCCTGCAAAAGTCTTACACGGCGCGGTACGGCTGCATGGATTCAGGTCATCGCCAACTGCCGATACCCATGTTCGACAAGCCTGCGCTCGCGCCACCGAGCTACAGAGCAAACACAGCGCAAAAACAACGAGTAAATTGAGTGTAAATCGCATCTTATACATGGTCTTTCTCCTATGCATTCTGAGTTGTTGTACCAGGCAAGTTTTTATGGTTAAACTCGCTTTCTTATTCCCACTTCATCTATAGACGAAGATCAGGGCAAATTATGGCAGATGAATTGATTGATCATTCCAAAGGGCGGCGACACGGTCGCGCGTGAGGAAGTACGTGAGAGGATCCGTCAGTCCAGGTCTTGCTTTAGACCAGGCCAAGCAGCCGGGCAAAGAAGAATCCGCTCACGATTCTTCTTAAAAGCCGCACAGGGTGATTGCACAACTAGAAAGGCAACAGCACTCAGAAGAGAGATTGACATGCCGCCCACAAATCGAAGGAACGATAGCGTCCGAATCCGCCGGGCGCGCACGATGACCAGACCGGCGCTCATCATGCCTGATAATAATCCACCGCCTCCCGGCTTCCGCGTGAGGCACATTGACGGTGTCGGCTGGTAGTCGAAAACCGGCCCGCGAGCGCTCAAAAAGAAAGCGCCCGCTTTGTATCATCAATGGCAATTGCTCTGCGTAAATCCGCTCCCCTTCTGTGCCGTAGCATAGAAGGGGAGTTTCATTGAGCAGATACTATTGCTGTGCCTGCGTCCCAGTCGGCGCGCCCTGGCCGGGAGCGATGCTGTTGTTCTGGAACGAGATGATTGACCCGGCAGAGGCCGAGATTCCCGTCGTGTTGTTATTGATCGTCACGTTGGAAAGCCGTATGGTCGCGGACGCATTGTTCGTGCTGACGCCCGTGCCATTACCCGTAACGATGGTGCGCTCGACCGTGATCGTCGAACCGCCTTGAGCGATGATCCCGAAGCTGGCACTGTTGGACACCATCGAGTCGCTGATCGTGGCATTGCCGGTGAGCAGGTTCAAGCCCGCATTCGTCGTGTTGATGATTCGGACATTGAAGAGCGCAGCCGTTGTAGCCGCGCCGCCGTTTTGAATCGACACGCCGTCGTTGCAGTTCGTGAATGTTGTGTTGATCACAGTGAGCTTGCCCGACGCGGCGCCTAAACTCACGTCGATGCCTCTCTGGCTAAAGCCAGAGATCAGGCTGTTTTCAACAATAACTTGTTTTCCAGCCAGATAGCGGACGCCATTGAGTCCGATGTTCGCGCCGCTCGTCCCGTTGATGATCAAGTTTCGGAGATGCACGGTGTCGTTCACTCCGGCGTTGACGATAACGGCGTTGACGGTGGCGGCAAGAATTCCGGCCAGCGTGCCTTCGCCATCAATCGTGATCGACTTGGTGATCGTCACCGCGCCGAAGCCGCCGGGATCAAGCACCGAGATCTCGCCGCCGGCGGCGGTCTTCGAGATCGCGCCCGCGAACGTCTTACACGGCGCGGTGCGGCTGCACGGATTGGCGTCATCGCCAACCCCGGATACCCACGTTCGCGTCGCCTGCGCCTGTGCCAGCGTGCTGCAAACCAGACAAACGGTCAATACGGCAAGTGTATTGAATAGCAATTTCATTCTAGTCATAGTTCTTTCTCTCCTTTGCCTTCCGAGCCATTGAGTTAGAGATCATCGCTCTTATAAGAGCTTCACCTTTACGATTTGACGCAATGTAGTGCCGAGGTGGTGCAACTAAATTGCGGTTGGAAGAGAGCACCGCTCTCGTTATTTTCTCGTGAATGACTTTGTCGTTGCCTGCACCTTTTGGGGTCGTGCTACGGTAGCAAAATCCGCCCAGACTCTCAACCGCTATCCGTCAATCTCCTGTCCAACAGAAGGCGGCAACGCAAAATCATCATATCCAGTTCATCCATTGCTTATGTTGATTGTCCGTATCGGGCGCTGCCATTCTTTAATGGTAGCGCCCGACATCGGCGCAAAGTTTCCAGCCAATTAGTGGCCCTGATCGTGCGGCACCGTCACAGTCACGGTCTGCGTGGAGGTCCTGCCATGACTATCCGTGCAGGTGATGGTAATCGTATAAACGCGCCCGTTGCCGGTGCCCAGCCGTTCTGATCTCAACTGCACGTGATGAGCATCGATCACCGTCCAGTCCGCAGAGGAATGCGGCGTGCCGGGCGGGCTAGGCGGTTCATTGCTCGACACCGTCAGGTCGCAGGTGATGCCCGATACGGCCGTGCAGTTATCCGCCACGCTGTAGTTGATCGTCACATCGACCAGCTTGTGATTCGGCGGCCACAGCACGGACGGGCTGGCCGATGCGCCGATGATGCTCGGCGGCTGCGTGTCATTGACAACAATCGTCTGCGTGCAGGATGCCTGGTTGCCGGCGGCATCTCTGGCCGTCCAGACAATTGTCGTCGTGCCGACCGGGTAAGGCGCATTCAGCGCCAGCCCATCACTGCGAACGCCGACCGCTGTCGCTCCAGGGCAGTTGTCCCCTACGATGGGAGTACCCGGATTCAACGTGGCCGAGCATTGACCCGGCGTGTTGGATGCCGTGATGTTGGCTGGGCAACTGATCGTTGGCACCTGTGTATCATCGACCGTCACCGTGAAGCTACAGGAAGCGTGATTACCTCCCGCGTCCGTGGCCGTGCAGGTGACGGTGTTGACACCCACCGGGAAGAAGGAGCCGGAAGCCGGGCTGCAAGCGAACGTTGCACCCGGTTGATTGTCGGTCACTTGTGGGTTCGGATAAGTCGCCACGGTGCCGCACTGGTTCGCTGTGTTTGTCCTGCTGATGCTGGGCGGGCAAGTGATCGTCGGCGGCTGATTATCCGAAACCGTCACCGTGAAGCTGCAAGATGAACTGTTGCTTGCGGCATCTGTCACCGTGCAGGTTACGGTCGTCGCCCCCACAGAGAAATGTGTGCCAGAAGCCGGCGAGCAAACTGCGGCCCCCACTCCTGAACAGTTATCGTCTACTGTCGGATGGAAGGTGACCGTCGCATATGCAGCGTTAGGATCCGTGCCGACCGCAATATTAGACGGGCAAGTAAGGGTCGGCGGCTGTGTATCGTTGATCGTCACCGTGAAGCTACAGGTCGCCGTGTTGCTTGACGCATCGGTCGCCGTGCAGGTTACGGTCATTGTCCCGACAGCGAACTGCGTCCCTGAAGCCGGTGTACAACTGCTGGTCACTCCCGGACAGTTGTCGCTGGCGGTTGGCGAGGCGTAGTTGATCACTGCCCCGCATTGATCATGATCATTGGCATGGCTGACATTTGGCGGGCAGGTAATCGTCGGCTGTTGTGTGTCGTTGATCGTCACCTTGAAGGAGCATGTGGTCGTGATTCCCGACGCATCGGTCGCCGTACAAAGCACATTGGTTAAGCCGATTGGGAAGAAGGATCCCGAAGCCGGCGAACAGCTGACCGTCAGCTCTGAGCAAGCGTTGTCGGCAGTCGGCGCTGGATAGTTGATCACCGCGCCGCATTGATCGGCGTCGTTCGACCGGGCAATATCCGCCGGGCAGGTGATCGTCGTTGCCACCGAATTGAGGATGGTCACTTTAGCCGTGCAGGCCGCTTCGCCAGCGGCGTTCTCTGCGGTGATCGTCACCGTTACGATTCCCGGTCCGACAATGCTGCCCGCGGTCGGAGATTGGCTGACGATGGGATTACACCCGGTCACGACAACCTCGCCGACCAGATTTGGTATGGTGGCCAGGCAAGTTGTGGCATCGGCGGTGATGGTCTTGTCCGTCGCGCAAGTGGTGATGGTCGGTGCCGCCGCCGGAATAACCGTCACGTTAAAGCTACAGGCGGCCCCCGTGCTGGCCGTGCAAGTCACTACCGTCACGCCCGACGCGAAGGTCGAGCCGGAAGCCGGGCTGCAACTCACCGTGCCGCAGTTTTCGCCTGACGGCGTCGTGTAGTTGACCACCGCGCTGCACGCACTGCCGCTTGCCGCCTGTGTCACGTCGGGCGGGCAGATGAGCGCACAGCCGGTCCCGTTCACAGTCACCGTGAAGCTGCAAGATTCCATGTTGTTAGATGAATCGATTGCTGTGCAAGTCACGACGGTCGTGCCTGAAGGGAAGCTGGAACCCGAAGGCGGGCTACAGGCAGTCGTTACACAGTTGCCGGTCGTCGCCGGATTGGCGTAATTCACCGTCGCCGCATTCGTGCCGGGGAATTCTTCATCAGCGACAATATTAGACGGACAATTGATCGTCGGCTGTACGGGTGGCCGCGTGTCGTGAATGGTGACGGTGAAGCTGCAAGGGTCGCCCGTATCGCCGACGCAGGTGACCGTGGTTGCCGGCCCGGTCGGGAAGAACGAGCCAGATGCCGGGCTGCATGTCACACCGATGCAATTGGCTCCGCTGGGTAACGAGTAGCTGACGATAGCGCCGCACTGCCCCGCATCGTTGTCGTGTGTGATGTTGGACGGGCAGTTTAACGTGCATACTCCTGTGCTGCTGACTTTG
Source organism: Blastocatellia bacterium (assembly GCA_039648975.1). GTDB lineage: Bacteria > Acidobacteriota > Blastocatellia > UBA7656 > UBA7656 > DATENM01. Next base: position 8,645 of record JBBWZK010000040.1, on the reverse strand, counting down.
GTGGTGATGCTTGCGGCATTATTGGACGAATCCACTTCGTTCGTCGAAGAGGATATGGTCGCCGAGTTGAAAAGAATCGTGCCTTCCGGCGCGCTGGCGCTGACGTTATAGACGAGCGAGAAGGATGCGGTGGCGTTGGCAGGCAGGCCGCTGATCGTGCAAGTCGTCGTATCAACCCCGTCGTCGTTCGGAGCCGTCGTGCAAGTGAAGATCGGCCCTGCCGTTTGTGTCACCGAGCCTAATGTGGTATTGGCCGGCACGGCATCATTAATCGCCACATCTGCCGCGGCGTCCGGCCCATTATTGGTCGCGGTTACTGTATAAGTCACGCTGCTGCCAGCAGCGACCGTCTGCGGCCCGGATTTGGTGACCTCCAGGTCGGCGTTCGGCTCTGTCGGGCTGAGGGCGGAGAACGTCGCGGAAACATGGCCCACGCCTCGGTTGTCGATGGTTTTGACTTTCCACACCCCGACCTGCGCAAATTGTCCAGAGGTTGGCAAGGCGAAGGTGTCGGTATCGGGGTCTGAAGTCACCGGGGCGACTCGTGCAACCGAGCCGTCCGGGGCTACCCATATAAACCGCCGGTTGCTGAGAGGTGCGCCGCTGACTCGCGCGCAAGCCGTCTGGCCCAGTTGAAAGGACGATTGTGGAGTCTGACAATCGGAGGAGAAGATCGCGACGCTTTCAGCAAACGCACTGACCGAGCTGCCGCGCCAGACCGAAACTGATAGAAATAAGGCAATGAGCAATAAGGCAGCGAAAGAAAGGAGGCCAACACGGCCTGAGGGCTTAATCGAACGCGCCGAAAGCATGACGGCACGCGCAGCATGAAATAATGACTCTCTTATGTTGCCCGCACCTGGAGCTTTAGTGGGGAAGAATTTCATAAAGTTTCTCCTTTCGGTCTCGTTTATAACTAATGTTATAAACCGTAAAACTGACGCTTGCGCCGAGCGATTTGTCGGATTACTTTTGAGCCGTCGGGTTTCTCTTAAGAGCGGAAGCCATCAAGTGCCTATCCATCAATAAGGACAAGCGCAGAATTGATTGGGCCATCCAACGCCAGAAGAGACCTTATCTCTTGATAATCCATTTTCTGTAGGATCAACGCCTACTTCGAGCCGATTATCTAAAACCTGAACTGAGCCGCAGTTCTCGCCGACCCATCCGCACCGCAACCTTATTCTGAAAAACATTCATTTGGAATCCGTCGAGGTGGAATCCGAAGAGAATGAAAATCATGTGGGCTCAATAGCTGGATCAGAAGCTAAGTGAGCAACCGTGCGAGCTGTCATCCTAAAACCAAGCCACCTGCAAAGCAAGTAGGGTCTGAAGAAATTGATTTATGCCCTATTACTAGGAAGGCATGGGGCCACAAGATATGACGTTTTGCATGAAATGTCAAGCTGTAATTTGGTCAGGGGTGCAAAAAAAAGTGAGACTTATTATATGAATATCATGCTGGTGGCATGGCCGAATTGCTCAACCATACGGGCTCTTAACTGGCTGTCAGCCGTACCTTGTCCCGTATGATGAGGTTAAGAGAGGCCGGGCGTGGCATCCAATGAAGCTAGGTAATGGGCGACGACACTGGCGGCAGGCCCCATCGCGTCAATGCGCCCGTGCTGCAAGAGAATGGCGCGCTCGCACAGTTGCGACACCATTGCCAGATTATGACTGACCAGGAGCACGGTTCTGCCGCTGCGTGTGACATCGTCCATCTTGCCGAGGCATTTCTTTTGAAAACTGGCATCGCCGACCGCCAGCACTTCGTCGAGGATGAGAATCTCCGGATCGAGATGTGCGGCGACGGCAAACGCCAGACGCACGTACATGCCGCTTGAATAGCGTTTCACCGCCGTGTCGATGAAGGCCTCGACTTCGGCAAAGGCGACGATCTCATCAAAGCGCGCCTCAATCTCGCGCCGCCGCATGCCGAGCACCGCGCCATTGAGAAAAATGTTCTCCCTGCCGCTCAAATCGGGATGAAAGCCCGTGCCGACTTCAAGGAGGCTGGCAACACGGCCATAGAGCGCCGCCCGTCCGCCGCTCGGCTCGATGATGCGCGAGAGAATCGCCAGCAGCGTCGATTTGCCCGCGCCATTCGAGCCGATCACGCCCAGCACTTCGCCCGGCATGACATCGAAGCTGACATCGTCAAGCGCCCAGATGATCTCGCCTTTGCGCTGGCCATTGCCGCGCCAGCGCGCAAACGGCTTGCGCATGGCCGCCGCCAACGATTCGCGCAGCGTGGCGTATCGCACAGACGACTTCCCTGTCGGGTCCAGGCGATAACGCTTGCTCAAGTTTTGGACTTCGATGATCGGCTTCATCCGCACCCTAGATATCTTCGGCGAAATATCTTTCCATCTGCTGAAAAGCCACAGAGGCGACGCCCAGCAGCACGAGCGTGAAGCCAGCCGAATAAGCCAGCGGGCCCCAGGCGACTGGCCGCTCAAACAAAGAAGCGCGAAACGCTTCGACGATGCCGGTGACAGGATTCAACGCCAGCACCCAGCGCCATTCCGCCGGCACCAGGCTCGATGGATAAATGATTGGCGACACAAACATCCAGATGTTGATCAGAAACGGCAGCGCGTAGCGGATGTCGCGATAACGCACATTGAGGGCGGCCAGCAGCACGCCAACCGCAAAAGCGAGTAAAGTGACTAACAGCACAAGCGGCAAGAGCAGCAGATCGCCTTTCGTCAAGGGAAAGCGATACGCAAACAGCAACCCGACCAGCAACGCCGCCGCGATGGCGAAATCAAGCAGCCCCGCGCCCACCGTTGCGCCCGGAATGATGATGCGCGGAAAATAGACTTTGGTAATCAGGTTGGTGTTGCCGAGCAAACTATTCGCCGCATTGCTGACGGCATTGGAAAAGAATGTCCAGAGCACCAGCCCGGCATAAAAAAAGAGCGGATAGGGAATGCCGTCAGCCGGGACGCGCGCCAGCCTGCCGAAAAAATAAGTGAAGATCAACATGGTCACGAGCGGTTGCAGGATGGCCCACAGCACGCCGAACATGGTCTGCTTATAACGCACCTTCACGTCGCGCCACATCAGGAAGTAAAACAACTCACGGTACTGCCATAGGGCAGCGAAGTCGAGCGCCGCCCAGCGCCGGTTCGCTTCGATCAACACCACCGGCTGACGAGGCAATTCACCCGCCTGATGGTCAGGCGGCGCAGTACGGCTCTCATCGGATGCAACTTGCAAGGCGGGCTCCATTTCGTGTTTCTTTCTCAGGCTTCCCCTCTTGTCCGAGACGCGAACATGCCAGTAAAGACATGGGTTGTAAGATGGAGTGTAAGGGCGACCGCCAACACTGTCAATCAGCACACGGCGAAGGAGAGACGCGGCGATGGGGCGACGCGGGGACGCGGCGACGCGGCGACGCGGCGACGGTTGGCGCAATAATTCATGCTCGCCTCGTCTACGATCCCTTGCTTCTTCTCGCCCCTCGCCGTGTCGCCGTGTCGCCGCGTCTCTCTCTCTTCGCGTCCCCGCGTCGCTTTCCTAGCGACCGTTGCACTCTTTATTCAACTCGTCCGTATCACCCTGAATCTCGCGCTGCTCTTTCACACTGAGCGCGACGGCCCGCGCGGCGGTCAAATAAACGCGCGCCCGCCCGCAATCGCTCTTGCCGCGATAGGCGCGGCTCAATTGCCGATTGGCCGCGTAATCGTTCGGCGCGAGATTGAGAAGCTGTTCCAGATAGCCAATCGCTTCGTCGTACCGTTGGTCTTCGATGAGCAGGGCGGCAACCTGTTCGAGAGGTTCCCGATGGCCGGGATAGGCGGCCACCAGTTGTTCGAGCGTCGCGATGGCTCTTGCCGGCTCGCGCTCGCGGTAATAATTGGCCAGCAAGGTGTAGGGCTGCGGGTTGAGCGGATTGATGCGTATGGCTTCGCGGCATAATTGCTCGGCGCTGTCGGCATCACCTTGATTGAACTTCGTCAACGCCAGCGCGCCGGTCATCTGCGAACGCCACAGCGAAGGTTCCTGCACCCCCGACGCGGCGATTTGCGCATCTGACAACGTCAGCCCATTGCGGATCAATGCCTCGACCTCATGGGCTTTCTCGCGGCTGCGGCCAAGCAGGGCAAGCGAGTAATAAGCCTGCCAGTAGGCCGGATCGATTTCGACACAGCGCTTGTAAAGCTCCTCAGACCTTCCCGGATTGTTCGACGCATAGGCCTTTGCCAGGCTCGAAGCCGAGCGAATCGAGTTCGGCACTTCCTGGTAATTTGCCTGCCATAAGCTGAGATCATCTTTCCAGACGCGATTGCGCAGTACGGTCATCAAGGCCATCGCCACAAGCGCCGTCGCCGTTGCGGCATAGGCAATTTTTCTTGCTTGGCTGCCGCGCGCGGCGAGTTGCTGAATGATTAGCCCGACAAGCAACCCGAAGCTCAGAATCGGCAGATAAAGATAATGGTCGGCCAGCAATTCGTGATGCGGAATGATCTGGCTTACCGGCAGCAGCATGACGAAATAAGACAATACCGCGAAAGCCATCAACCGATAGCGGTTGAGCGCCAACAGTCCGCCTGCGAGCGTCGCGGCGACAGTTGCCAGCGACACCAGCACGCGCCAATCGAGCGCCGTCGTCGTCACATCGAAGGCGCCTTTGTACTGCACAATCGGCGTCGGCCAGACGAGTTGCTTCAGGTCCCATGCCTGTACGCGCAGGATCAGCAGCAGGTTAGTGTAGAAACTGCCGCCCCAGTACTTGAAGCCATCGCGCGCCAGAACCGAGCCGCGCTTGATGAAAATCATATACCAGGCATAAGCCAGCACCGCCGCCATCAAGGCGACGTAGAGCCAGCGGTCGCGCCGAAACGCCGCCCGCAGCGCCCCCCAAAGCCTGCGCAGCCAGCCGCCCGTTTGCTCGCCCCACGCATCGCAGAAGTTCCAGATGAAGATGAACGCCGGCAGGCTGACGGCCATCTCTTTCGCCATCAAGCTCAAAGCCCAGCAGCCGATGAACAGTACGAAGTAGCGGCGCGAGTTGCTAGCTTTGTAGCTCAGATAACAGTGAAAGCTGGCGAGATAAAACAGGCTGAAAAGAATGTCGCGACGGCCTGAGATGTAGGTCACGGCATCGGTTTGGATGGGATGAACGGCGAAGACCAGCGCGGCGATGAGCGCCACCTGAAAGTCGCCCGCCAGCCGTCTGATCAGCGTGAAGACCAACACGCTATTCGCCAGGTGGATCAGAATGTTGGTGAGATGAAAGCCGGCGGGGTTCTCGCCCCACAGCGCAAAGTCAAGCGCATGCGACATGTCGCGCAGCGGTCGATAAGATGAAGTCAGCAGGCGCGGCAGATTCGCCAGGCTGCGCAGCAAACGGTTATCGAGGATGACCGCTTTGTCGTCGAAAACGAAATCGTTCCCAAGACTGTTGGCGAAGCAAGCGAAGACGACGACGGCCAGCACGGCGACGGCTATATAAAGTTGTCGCCGTGTGGCGTGTGCGCCGGGCCGGTCGCCCGCACGCGCCTTCCCCACCGCTGTTCGCTTCTTGCTTCGCACAACCGTGCTGCTGGCTTTCATAATGCAGAATGCCGCAACATGAGCCGTGCGCTCGTGTGCGGCAAGCAGTCTCAATCTGAGATTTCAAATGGGCTGCTCCGAGCCCTGATCTTATGCCGTTCGCATTTGTAATCCGGTTCATTTTAACGGTATCCTTGCACTTGCGCAAACGTCTGTAAGGTCAGGGACGAATCACATCGTTTACCGCATGGAAGCGAACGCCAAAGAAATCTCTGTAATCATCCCGCTGCTCAACGAGCGGCCTGCACTGGATGAGTTGCGTCGCCGCCTGACGGCGGTGCTCATCGGCGTGGCGCAGCGCTACGAGATACTCTTCGTTGATGATGGCAGCACCGATGGGTCTAGTGAAAAGCTCAAAGAGATGCGCGCCATCGACCCGTGCATTCGCTACATCCGTTTTCGCCGCAACTTCGGCAAATCGGCGGCGCTGGCCGCAGGCTTTCGCGCCGCGCGTTACGATCTGTTCATCACCATAGACGCCGACTTGCAGGAACATCCCGAACAGTTGCCGTTGCTGATCGCCAAGCTCGACGAAGGCTATGATCTGGTATCCGGATGGCGTTATCGGCGGCAGGATCGTTTCAGCAAACGCCTCGTGTCGCAGGTCTATAACCGCGTCACTTCATTGCTCACGGGCGTCCGCTTGCACGACATTAACTGCGGCTTCAAATGCTATCGCCGTGCCGTGCTCGACGAAATCAACGTCTATGGCGAGCAGCATCGCTACATTCCTGTGCTGGCAAGCTATCGCGGCTTCCGCCTCGGCGAAGTGCAGATTGAGCATGTGCCGCGCGCGCACGGTCGTTCGCGTTATGGCATTGAGCGCTTCTTCGGCGGCTTCTTCAGCTTGCTGACCGTCATTCTCATGACGCGGTATACGAACAAGCCGCTGCATTTTTTCGGCGTCCTCGGCATGGGGCTGGCGGCCATCGGCGCAGCGATTGATAGCTACCTGATTTTGCTGCGCGTCTTCTTCAATCAATGGTTGAGCAATCGCCCGCTGCTGGTCATCGGCACAACGCTGGTCATCGTCGGCGTGCAGTTGATTCTGTTCGGCCTGCTCGCTGAAATGATCGCCTTTTCCTATCGCCGCGAGAGCGATTATTCAATTGTTGAGACCAGCGAAACGCAAGACGATCTCGCCATGCCGCCGCCGACGAGCGCCAGCCAGGCGGGCAGGAGAACGGGATAATGCGGCTTTCGATCATCGGCCCGGCGCACCCGCTGCGCGGCGGCATCGCGCATCACGTCTACTGGCTACGCCAGCAGATGGTGGCGCGCGGCCATGAGGTACAGGTCATCTCTTTTCGCAAACTGTATCCTTCGCTACTTTTCCCAGGCACCAGCGAACGCGACGCCAGCGGCCTGAAGCTGGATGCGCAGGCCGAAGCTCTACTCGCGCCGCTCAACCCTGCGAGTTGGGCGCGGGCGGCGCGCGCCGTGCAACGCTTCGGCCCCGATGCGGTCGTTCTGCAATGGTGGCAGCCGTTTTTCGCGCCGCTGTTTGGCACGCTGGCACGCCTGTTCAAGCGCAAGGGCCTGCGCGTCATCGTCGAATGCCATAACGTCTTGCCGCACGAAGGCAGCCCGGTTGACCGCCTGCTGACGCGCTACGCTTTTGCTGCCGTCGACGAATTCATCGTCCATGCGCGCACGGACGCTGAACTCTTGCGGCAATTCGTCGCCAACCGCCCGATCAGCCTCTCGCCGCTGCCGACATTTCAGGAATTCAAGGCGGCGACACAGGGCAAGCGCGACGGTCGGCGATTGCTCTTCTTCGGCAAGGTACGGCGCTATAAAGGTCTCGACGTGCTGCTCGAAGCCATGCCGAAGGTGCTGGCGCGCGTCGATTGTCAGTTGTTGATCGCCGGCGAATTCTATGAGGATGTGGAAACCTATCAGCGCATCATCCGCAAACATGGTATCGAGCGCCACATCCGGTTGATCAATCGCTATGTGACGAATGAAGAAGTCGCCGAGTATTTTGCGCAGGCCGATGTGCTCGTGCTGCCCTACACCAGCGCCTCACAGAGCGCCGTGGCGCAGATTGCTCTGGCCAATGATTTGCCGATCATCGCCTCGCGCGTTGGCGGCCTGTGCGACAATCTCACTGAGGGGACGGACGGATTATCGTTTCGTCCCGGCGATGCGAGCGACCTTGCGGATAAGATTGTAAGTTACTTCACGAATGATTATGGGCCGGCATTCGCGAGCAACCTCAGAGCGCGGCGGCTCGCCGGCACGTCTTGTCGGCTTGCGGAAATCATCGAAAGCGCCGCTCGCGACGCACAAGGCAATAACCCTGCACTCGCCCGCCTGGATAGCGGCACTGACGAGGTCGGCTAAACGATACGATGTCCTCTGATCTCGAACAAGAGATGGCCGTCTCGGTCATCGTCCCCTGTTACAACTCCGAGCGCACCATCCGCCAGTGCCTCGACGCCATCCTGCATCAACGCACCGCGATTGTCTTCGACGTCACCGTCGTCGATAGCTCACTGGACGCCACCGCCGCCATCGTCGCGCGCGAGTATCCGTCGGTCAGATTGATTCGCAGCCCCGCACGGCTCTATGCAGGGGCGGCGCGCAACGCCGGCGTGCGGGCGACGCGCGCGCCGCTCTGCCTGATGATCGATTCGGACTGCATCGCCGCGCCCGATCTGATCGAACGAGTCATCGAGCGGCATCGCAAAGGCAATTACGCGGCGGTCGGCGGCGCGCTGCGCAACGGCACGCCGAAGAGCTTGAGCGGCTTGATCGGCTACCTGATCGAGTTCAAAGAATTCATGCCGACGACACCGTTGCGTCTTGAAAAGGGCATCCCGACGGCGAACCTCGCCTATCGCCGCGAAGCCCTGACGCGCTACGGCGGCTTCGATGACGACCTGTGGATGGCCGAAGACATTCTGCTCAACTGGAAGATGCACCGCGCCGGCGAACAGATCCTCTTTGATCCGGCCATTGAGGTGACGCATTTGAATCGCACAGGCTGGCGCACGGTCTTGTTTTATCAGGTTGGGCTTGGGCGTATGTCTGCGGAAGCGCGACGCCGGGGCGGGCTTCCCGGCGGCTTCCTGCTGCGC
>JBBWZK010000005.1:0-19563 GCA_039648975.1 Blastocatellia bacterium | reverse complement strand
TGCGCCCGTGGTGCTCGTCGCCGTCCAACTGTTCGTGCTCGGATTGTATCTGCCGCCTGTGCTCGCGAAACCGCCAGGGTCATCTCCACCCCAGACGATCATCTCAGTGCCGGTCCATACAGCCGTGTGGAGTGCCCTTGGCGAAGGGACTGCGCCCGTGGTGCTCGTCGCCGTCCAACTGCTCGTGCTCGGATTGTACCTCGCCCCGGTGTTATACAAAGTGGAATTATCAGTTCCGCCCCAGATGATCATCTCACTGCCGGTCCATACGGCGGTGTGACGGAATCGTCCAGAAAGGATAGGAGTAGCGGCCAAAGGGTCAGGGTTGGTGGTCACCGCTACGGACCTGATCTCCACATGCTTGTAGTCATAGCCTGCTGTTTCTTCTGTCTCTCCTAACCCTTGCCTGACTCGCTCCCACCAGCTATCGAACGGCTCCTTCCGCCATTCCACGGTCGCCACTTTCAGGTGCTTGCGGTCCGCCGTGATCAGTTCTTTCACATAGTATTTTTCTTCATCCTCCTGAAGCCTGCTCATCTCTCCTGCCCGTACAGGGCCTATCTGCTCTTCTGCTTGCTGCGGTTGGCGGGCGGTTCTCGATTCCTCCACAGGGCTTTCTGCCGGCTCTATGGTCAACTCCCGCTTCAGTTTTTTCACTAGCGCATTCCATTCTTCTCGGTTCAATTCTATCTCGCTTTCACATCTGCCAGGGGCGCTACGATATTCAGCGGTTTGCTGCCGCACCCATCTGACCGCCGTATATTTGCCGCTGCCTGGCCGCATCGCTTCTATATGGCAGTGCCCTGACAGATCAGCTTCTGCCTGCCGCTTCAACTTGCCATGGAATCGCTCATCATAGGCATACCGGTTCCTGATCAGGCGCTCCGCAAGCGCCGGCCTCGCCAGACACTCGGCGATCACATAGGGGTCATTACCCAGCGCCTCGAATATCTCGCGCAGCACTTCCGGCTGCTGCGTCTGACTGGCCATGCGCCCCATCTCGGCTTGTAGCTGTTCGCCTCCTATCGGGCGCTGCCAGTAATCCTCCAGGGTCTTCGATTTGCGGAGGGAGTCTTCGACTTTCGCTTGAATCTCAGAAAGCGGCATGATTTCTTCCAACAACGAGGGCTTGGAATTGGGATTCTCTTTCGGCCAGAGGCGATGTTGCCAATATATCTCTTCAATGGCGCGCTGATAGGCGACGCGCTGTTCGAGCGTCAGCTTAGCTTGTGAATAATGCCGAGTGGTTGAAGCTGATGCGCTGCTGTCTCTCATCATGCATGTTATGCCGGCCATTACCATGAATCCGACGATGAAATAAGTTGCCGACGTTTGAGCTTTCTTCATTTCTCACCTCTAACTTGCGCGGGATTGGCGCTGCCGCGCTTGTGTTCTTACCAGCGGATGAACGACGTGGCTGGATTATCGCTTCGCAATCCGCCAACGTCATGCACTCATTAATTCTTAAAAGGGCCCGATGCGTGAAGCCTTCACCAGGGCAAGTCTCTTTACCGATTGGTATTGATTGTAAGCTGGTTTCGCTTATCCAGATTCACTAACTTGCCGTTTCCGTCTGGTTCGCTGGGGCTGACTTATAACACATCTCCGGAGTCTGTGCCATAGGCTGGGCTGGGTGAGCCGCAAGGTCGAGACCGGCCTCTGGAGTCGTATGATCAGCGCCACGCTTGAGCCGGTTTCAGCTTTCCGTATTGAGCGGCGGCGCGGCTTCGCCGGCGCGCCAACGCGCGGGTAATTGTTGTCATCCATCGAGGGATGCGTTACACTGGGGCGTGCTTACCCCTGTTTTTGCGAGTCCATCTGGCGCGCAAGGCAGGGGTTTTATGCTTTGCGAACGCGGTAGAGCAAGGGGCGCGGCACGGCGGCGACCGACGACGCGGGCGGCGGCCTCACGATTCACTTTCATTCGGGCAGCACAATCGGGTCTCGCAAAACGAAGCGCGGCAAGTCCCCTCAAGCGGTTGCGCTTTCGACGAGCAGGATCGGGAATCGGTTCGAGCCAAATGGTTAGCGTATGACAGCCAACTTCTCGAAGCGGCGCGCGCGCGCGCCTCGCCAAAGCAAGACGGCGAGCACCGAAGTCACCTTCCAGATTGCCGAGCGCGACGGCCAGCACGTTCTTGTCGTCAAAGAAAAATCTTCTGCTGATCGCCCTGCAGCAACGCAGCAGATTGTCGCCTTGCCTGATTCGTTGCGCGATGAAATCTGGCGCTCGCTGGCAACCGTCGAAGCGCGCCCGGCGGCTGAGACTGAAGCGGATCAGCCACTGCCGCCGCGCTTTGCCAACCAATCGGAAACCGAGTTCGCGCGCATCCTGACCTTCTATCATATCGACTGGCAGTACGAGCCGCGCGCCTTCGCCATTGAGTGGAACGAAGCGGGCGAGGCGACAAGTTTTTTCACGCCCGATTTTTACCTGCCGCAGCACGACCTGTACATCGAGTTGACGACCCTGCGTCAGCCGCTCGTCACCAGGAAGAATCGCAAAATCCGTCGTCTGCGCGAACTCTACCCGGACATCAACCTCAAGGTGCTTTATGCAGCAGACTACCGCAAGCTGATCGAGAAATTCGCCGGCAGCGGCGCATGGCAAGACAGCAACGGCAATCCGTAGCGATCCGGCTCAAGTGAGGATGACGCGGTGGTCGACAACCAAAGGGCGTGCAGCGGGCGGAAGGCTGAACTTGAAGATGAAAAAAGTTTCAGGCAAAAAAATAGCGATCCCGAGTGATCCTGAAATCCGTCTTCAAGCCCTCAGCGTTCATGTGGAGCGTTCTTGCGAACTCTCCCTACCGAAAGCCCGAAAGCTCTCGGCATGCGAGACTCTTGCGAGCCTCGGCCATCACACTGAAGTTTCGCTTTCCCGTTGACGCCCCTTGCGGAGCTTCAACGTTCCGGCGATCCTGAAGACTTCAAACAAAACCTCTCGGGATCGAACCTGGTTGTTGCCAACCAAGCTCGCTCATAGTAGCACAGATATTTCCCATGTCAACTAAAAAATGCATTCATGAAAGAAATTTTTTATGAAAAGCTTTTCCACGAATGAAACTCTTTCGGAACAACCCTTGATCCCACAGAATCGGCTCCAGGAGCGAGTTTCAGAGCTTGGCCGCGAAATCTCCGCGGCTTACTGCGATAGCGAGCTAACCCTGGTCACTATCCTTAGAGGGGCGTTTGTTTTCGCCGCCGATCTGCTGCGCGCCATCACCATTCCGGTGTCGATTGACTTCATAGCAATCTCGTCTTACGCCGGTCAGGCAGGCGTCGTGCGCATCACCAAAGACCTCGAAGAAAGCATCGCCGGTCGCCACGTGCTGATGATTGAAGACATCATTGACACGGGGCTGACGGCCAATTATCTGCTGCAAAACCTCAAGCGGCGCAATCCGGCAAGCCTGCAACTTTGCGCCCTGCTCGACCGTTCGGCGCGTCGCATCATCGATCTGCCGATAGACTATCGCGGCTTTGAAATCCCCGACCAGTTCGTCGTCGGTTACGGCCTGGATTATCAGCAACGCTATCGCAACCTGCCGCACATCGCGACGCTGCGCTGTGGTCATTAGTCATTCATCGAGCAGATAGCAAGAGTGGGTTTTGAAGGCGAGCCAGATTTCCTTGCCGGGATGCAAATCCAGTTCGACGACGGCCTGGCGCGTCAGGCTGGCACGCCACAGGACGCCGCTCGTGACGCTGACGCTGGTGCGCGCGCCTTGGTCCTCAATCATTGTGATGCGTCCGCGCAAACGGTTGCGCGCCGATGTGCCCTGCGGTTCATTGAGCGCCAACAGAATGTCGCCCGATGGCACGGCGACCTTGACCTGCCCGCCGACCCCTTCGCGCCCGAACGGCACTTCAACCTGACACGCGCCGTCCGCAACAGTGATCTCAACCGTCATGGTGCCGCCCGCTTCATTCTTCGCAACCAGGCGGCCAGGAAAAATGTTTTCTACGCCTGTCAGGCGGGCGACGCTGGCTCGAATCGGCGCGCTGAAAATTTCGAGCGGTTCGCCTTCGGCAATCATGCGCCCGTGCTCGAAGACGATCATGCGCTCGCCGAGCGTCATGGCTTCTTCGCGACTGTGCGTGACATAGAGTATGGGCAGGCGCAATTCGCGATTGAGCGCCTTGAGATCGCTGATGATGGCGAGCTTGGTCGCTTCCTCAATTGCCGACAGCGGTTCATCGAGCAACAGGATGCACGGACGCGAGGCGAGGGCCCGCGCAAACGCCACGCGCTGCGCTTCGCCGCCGGAAATCTGGCGCGGCTGGCGTTCGGCAGTATGCTCGACATGAAAAGCCCGCAGCAGAGCAATCGCCTGTTCATGGCGCTCGCGCCGCCCGCTATTCGTCATGCCGAACTCGACGTTTTCGCGCGCCGATAGGTGCGGAAAGAGGGCGAGATGTTGAAAGACATAGCCGACCCCACGTTGGCGAATCGGCAGATCAATGGCGCGCTCGGAATCAAACAGCGCCTTCTCGCCAATCGCAATGCGCCCGGCATCGGGGCGCAGGATTCCAGCGATGGATTTCAGCGTCGTCGTTTTTCCCGAACCCGACGCGCCAAACAGAATCGTCACTCCCGGCAGCGCCGCGAAGGCCACGTCGAGCAGAAAGCCATTGGTTTCGCCATCGCTGCGCTCAGACGAAGCCGCGCGGCGAGATTCATTCGACTTGTATTGCCCGCCCAGCCTTTTTTTGATGTTGACTGACAGCGTCATGAGAGTGACAAGTGACAAGTGACGAGTGACAAGAGGCGAAAGACGACTCGCGATGCTTGAACAGTGAGCTTAATCATTTGGCGTCAAGTCCTATCTTGTCACGCATCACTTGTCACTTGTCACTAATTTATTAGTGGCGTAAACAATGGCCAGCGCGATGGCTGAAAGGATCAGCACGAGCGTCAGCGCATAATCATCGCGGCCCGCTTGCGTGGCGTCGTAAATGGCAATCGCGGCGGTCTGCGTGCGGCCCGGAATGTTGCCCGCGACCATCAACGTCGCGCCGAAATCGCCCAGCGAGCGCGCAAAAGCCAGCATCGCCGCTGCCATGATACCGCGCGAGGCCAGCGGCAAAGTCACGCGCCAGAAGATGCGCCACTCGGACTGACCGAGGGTGCGCGCAGCGTCTTCCAGATCGCCGTCAACCGCAGCGATTGCAGCGCGCGTGGTTTTCACTACTAAAGGCAGTGCGCCGATGGCGGCGGCCAGAACCGCGCCGCGCCAGGTAAACACCAGCGTCCCGCCGGTCAGGGATTCAATCGCCCGGCCAATAAAACTCGAACGACCGAGCAACACCAGCAGATAGTAACCGAGCACCGTCGGCGGCAACACCAGCGGCAGCGTGACCACGGCGTCGAGCAACTCGCGCCCGAAGAATCGCCGCCGCGCCAGCAGCCAGCCGAGCGCCACGCCAATTACAATGACCATCGCCGTCGCTATCAAAGCGACGCGCAGCGAAAGCGTCAGCGGAAACCAGTCAATCGCAGCCATCGGATGATGAACATAACATAGAAGCGACGCGGAGACACGGCGACACGGCGACGCGGCGAGGGAGAGATGCGTTGATACAGCGGCCACCTTAGCCATAGTGTTTGTCGCCGCGTCTCTCTTTCTCCGCGTCGCCGTGTCGCCGCGTCTCTCTCTTCCCGCGTCCCCGCGTCGCCGCGTCGCGTTACGGCCCCCGCTTATGTATAATCGCGCCTGTCATCAAGGCGGAGGTTAGAGTGAGTTTTCCAAGATCAAGCGGCGTGCTGTTGCATCCGACATCGTTGCCGGGACGTTTCGGCATTGGTGATTTGGGAAAAGAGGCGTATCGTTTCGCAGATTTCCTCATCGCCAGCGATCAGAGTCTGTGGCAAGTTCTGCCGCTCGGCCCGACAGGCTTCGGCGATTCGCCTTACCAATGCTTCTCTTCGTTCGCCAGCAATCCGTTGCTCATCAGCCCGGAGTTGCTGGTCGAAGATGGCTTGCTTGCCGAAGACGACATCAAAGGTGCGCCGCGCTTCCCGGTCGACGCCGTAGACTTCGGGCGTGTGATTGATTACAAATCGGCGCTGCTACAGCGCGCCTTCGAGAACTTCGGCCATACCCGGCGAAAATCATTGCGCGCCGGCTTTGTAGCGTTCACCACTGAGGCAGCGCTCTGGTTGGATGATTACGCGCTGTTTCGCGCTTTGAAAGATGCGCACGGCGGCATCGCCTGGAATCAATGGCAACCGGAACTGGCGCGGCGCGACGCGTCTGCCCTTGACGAAGCGCGGGCGCGGCTGCGCGACCAGATCGAGGCGCAGAAGTTTTACCAGTTCCTCTTCGACCGGCAGTGGACGGCGCTCAAGAGTTATTGCAATCGAAAAGGCATCAAGACCATCGGCGACATTCCCACCTTCGTCGCTTCTGACTCGGCGGACGTGTGGGCCAACCCTGATCTGTTCAAGCTCAATGACGACGGCTCGCCGCTTGTCGTGGCCGGTGTGCCGCCGGATTACTTCAGCAAGACCGGCCAACTCTGGGGCAATCCCATCTATAACTGGGCGCGGCACCGCGAAACCGGTTACCGGTGGTGGAAAGATCGTCTGCGCGCGACGTTCGATACGGTTGACATCGTGCGCATCGATCACTTCCGTGGCTTTGCCGCCTGCTGGGAAGTGCCTGCCGGCGACACCACCGCCGAGCGCGGCTACTGGGTCGAGGTGCCGGGCCGCGAGTTGTTCACGCTGCTCAAGCAGGACTTCGGCGAGATGCCCATCATCGCCGAAGACCTCGGCGTCATCACGCCGGACGTTCAGGCATTGCGCGATGATTTCGGCTTTCCGGGAATGCGCATTCTGCAATTCGGCTTTCGTCGCATAACGAACCCGGATTTGCCGCACAATTATGTGCCGAACACGGTGGTCTACACCGGCACGCACGACAACGACACGGCGGTCGGCTGGTTTCACAGCAAGGCCGGTCGTGGCTCAACGCGCACGGCACAGCAGATTGCCCATGAAAAGAAGTTTTGTATGGAATATCTCAACACCGATGGGCGCGAGATCAACTGGGATTTCATCCGCGCGGCGCAGGCGTCGGTGGCCGATACGGCGGTCACGCCGGCGCAGGATTTGCTGGGGCTTGGCTCCGAAGCGCGCATGAATCTGCCGGCGAGCACCTCCGGCAACTGGCGCTGGCGGATGAAGCCGGGCGCGCTCACGAAAGCTATTGGCAAGCGACTGCGCGGGCTGACTGAAGTTTACGTGCGCGGTCGCAATCAGCCGAAGCACACCACAACGGATTAATCAGAGGCTAGAGGCTGGAGACCAAATAAAACCGCATGAGAATGGGACGGTAGCAGCATTTGGAGTGCTTTGACTGGTCGCCGCTTTTACGCATCGCCAAGAGAAAGCGGTGACCAGTCACCGCACTCCATATAAGCGAGTCTGCCTTTCCCTTGCCCTCTGATTTAGTCTCCAGCCTCTAGCCTCTTCTTTTGAACCAGCACGCGGAAGTTGTCGCTCGCGCCGCCGGGCACAAAAAGATTCTTGATCGCCAATCGCGCTTTCATCTCCTCCACCGTATCATCCGTTTTGTGCAGAGCTACAATGCGCTCGATCAGCCCATGCCGCAGCAGGAACGCAGCTTGCCGTTCGTAACTCACCAACGCGAACCCGCCGCCGCGCCCGTGCTCGATCAACGCCGTGAAGTTGACGCTGGCGGTGATGTCCTGCTCGCCGATGCGTGCGAGCGGCGAATCTATCAGTTGGTGGCGATAAAACGACCGCAGCGTGCCGTGCGCGCGGTCGGGCGCATATAGATGCGCCGCCACGTCGCCATAGTCAATCGTCACGAGAAAGCCGCCATTGATTGCCCGCGACAGTTGCGTCAACCAGGCAAGCGCATCGAGGTTGACCTCAATGATCTGGTTTTCTTGAAGCCGCAGGCCGAGCCCTTCGACATAGCGTGCGAGTTCCGGCCCTGAAGGCGCAGTCCAATAAAGCGCGAGCTGTTCGCCTTCGAGCCTGACGAATTGCTCCTGGATGCCGCCCGCTTTCCAGCGCAGGCGATGCACCGGCAGCGCATCAATCAGTTCGTTGGCAAAGAAGATTCCGGTTAGCGGCTGGCGCTCGATCTCTTCGAGTGTGCCCCACTCGACGCGCTCGCCGAAGCCCATCAGCCGCTCGCCTTGCCGCGCCAGCATCGCCGGGCTGGCTTCAACGATGATGTAGCGCACATCACGAAACAGCACCGTCTGTTCGTCGCGCAATGTGGCAAGCACGTCTGCCGCCAGTTGTCCCGTGCCGGCGCCCATCTCGACGAGCACGAGCGGTTCACCGTCAAAGGCTTCACGCCACAACTCGGCAAAGGCGCGGGCGAGCGTCGCGCCGAAGACCGGATGAACGTTGCTGGAGGTGTAGTAATCGCCCGCCGCGCCGATCTTTAATCGCTCGGTGTTGTAATAACCCAGTTCGACATCGTAAAGCGCAAGCTGCATGAAGTCGCGGAACGTGATCGGCCCAGCGCGGCGGATTAGTTCAATCAGTTTGCGCTCCAGCGGCGTCGCCTTTGCACTCATGCTTCCCTGCACATTCTCAGCCCATGATCATTAGTAAAAAGCAAAAGCGCAGAAGCCGGTTGCCTCTGCGCTTCGTCTATTACACGTTTGGCCGATGCTAGGCGGGCGTGCCTTCGACTTCTTCCTGCGTGATGTTGCCGCGACCGAAGACGAAGCGCGTCGGGTGCTCTTGCATAATCTTGTCCTGCAAGCGCATCAAGCCATAGAGCAAGGCTTCGGGGCGCGGCGGGCAGCCCGGAATATAGACGTCAACCGGCACGATACGATCAATGCCCTGCAATGTCGAATAGGTTGGAAATGGCCCGCCGGTCGACGCGCACGCGCCCATGGCGATGCACCATTTCGGCTCGGGCATCTGATCCCAGACGCGCTTGATGACCGGCGCCATCTTCAACGTCGGCGTGCCGGCGACGATCATTAAATCCGCCTGGCGCGGGCTTGGGCGAAAGACGCCTGCGCCGAAGCGATCCATGTCAAAACGCGACGCGCCGGTCGCCATCATTTCAATCGCGCAGCAGGCCAGCCCGAAGGTCATCGGCCAGAGCGCCGATTTGCGCGCCCAGTTGAACACAAAATCCACCGTCGTCGTGATGATGCCGCTCGAAGATTCGATGACCTCTTCTCTTTCTTTAGCCATAAAAAATCATCCCAATTGGGGATTTTAGATTTTAGATTTTGGATTTTGGATTGGCAGAACCGGGATTCACATTCGTTCCTTAATCCAAAATCTAAAATCCAAAATCTAAAATGCTCAGGCCCACTCCAATGCGCCTTTGCGCCAGGCGTAGTAATAACCGACGACGAGGATGCCGATGAAGATCAGCATCTCGGCCAGCCCGAATAGCGCCAGCTTGTCGTAGATGATCGCCCAGGGAAATAGAAAGATGCTCTCGACATCGAAGACCAGAAACAGTATGGCGACAATGTAGAAACGCACAGAGAAGCGTTCGCGGGCGTCGCCTATCGGATCAACGCCGCATTCATAGGGCAGCAGTTTTTCGCGCTCGAAGACGCGCCGCTGAATCAATCGCGAGGCGCCCAACAGCGCGAACGGCAGCAGCACGGCGATCAAAAACATGATAATGAGCGGTATGTAGCCATAGATAGGCGGCGCGCCGGTGGTCTTTGCAGCAGTAGTCGTGGTGCCTTGCGACTGAAGCAACATCGCCAGAACGTCTGTCATTGCTCACCTGCGGGAATTGAAGTTAGTGCAGCAGCAAGTCCATCTTAGATTTGCCCTGTGGGCGTGTCAAGTGTCGGCAACCTCGTAGAGAGGCGGGCTTCGACGGCAAAAACGATGGAGGCTGCGCCCATCGAATGGGACTGTCTGGATCGCCGGCGCGGTCGCGACACGGATAAGCTATATCGTGACGCGCCAGGTCAGATCATCAAAGCAGGCTTACCCCACCAAGCCAATCCGTCGCAAGAGGGCGGTAAATCTCGGATAGACACCGAGCGCGTCAAATCTTCTATCACTCCTGAGATAGATCATCCCCGAAGCTCGCACATCGACGGCTTTCTCCAGCCACTCTAACGCCTTGTCATGCTCGCCAAGCCCTAAATACACCAGAGCCATAGCGCCTGGCGGAACATATTGGCGCTTTGCCATGGCTTGCAATTCCTCAAGCACCTCCTGAGCCGCCGCTTTTCTTCCGGCCACCGCATAAACATAACCGATCCCACTGAGCATATCCGCCGTGCGGCCCATCAAGCTGGCGGCCTTTTCAAAAGCGGCAATGGCCTCTTCATACCTGCCCAGCAGCGTGTAACTTGCGCCGATAGAAAAGTAGGAATGCGGATAGTTCGGATTGGTTTCGACCACTTTATTGACCCACTCAATCTCCTGCTCGTATTCTCCGGCGAGATGAAAAGGCAGCGATCTTGCCAGATTGATGCCCGGTGAGAGCGGATCAATTTCATAAGCCAGTTTGACCTCACGGGCCATCTCCTCTGGTCTTTGCATCGCTCTGAAAAATTCGGCGTACCAGAAATGCGCCGGCGCATAAGTCGGATTCAACTCGATAGCCCGCTTGAACTCTTGCTCCGCTCCAAACCAGTTCCAATCGAAACGTAATATAACCAACGCCAGCGAAAGGTGAGCTTCGGCCAGTTCTTCATCAATTGCCAGGGCTTTTTGGGCAGCGGCTTTGGCTTTCGGCAGGGCTTCGCGCGGCGGCAGGGCGGCAGACCTGATGCCGCTGAGATAAGTATACGAATCGGCCAGGCCGGCATAGGCCAGCGCATCAAGCGGGTCGGCCTGGATGGCCTGGTTGAAATACTCAATGGCTTTATAAGCATTCTCCGTCGTGCCGCTGCTTAAACAGTATCGGCCTTTTAAGTATGCCTGATAGGCTTCGGGATTTTCCGTATAGCGCCGATAGAGTCGCCGGCTTTCTTCAGCCGTCAGCCGCAGCTTGAGGGCATCGGCCACCCTTGCAGAAATCCGATCTTCAACCGTAAACACATCGCTGGCCTGCTCATCGAATTTATCTGCCCAGACCGGCCTGCCGCCGTCGACGCTCACCAACTGCACGGTCACGCGGACGCGCTCGCCAGACCTTCTGATGCTCCCCTCAAGCACCGAATCAACTTTCAACTCTTGCCCGACCGTCACCGGCTCTTTCTCCAGGCGCGCGTATTTGAGCACGGCGCTGGTTGGCCGCACGTTGATTTGCTTGATGCCGCTCAGCCTGGTGATCAGGGCGTCGGCCATGCCGATGCCGAGATATTCATCCGCGTCGTTATCGCCCAGTAGCTTGAACGGCAGCACGGCCATGGTTTTGACGGCTGCGCCGGGTGCCGCCGTTTGCAACTTGCCGGAAAACCATAGACCGGCGACGCCGCCAAACAGGGCGACGGCGATGAGTGAGGCGGCCAGCCGCTTGCGGCTCAACTGCGGGTGACGGAGCGCGGTTAAAAAGGCGGGCTTTGGCGGTGACCGTAGTGATGCAACCGCCCGGCCCTCGTCGTCCTCTTCTTCGATGACGATCTCGGTGTGACTGTGCTTCTCAAGCAAGACCTCCGTCTCTTGCTCTGTAACTTCCTTCACTTCGGCGATAAAGCGATAGCCGCGCCCGGGAACCGTGACGATGTAGCGATTCTCGTTGCCGCGCTGGCCAAGCGCCTTTCTCAGGGCAGAGATGTTGACGGTCAGATTCGATTCTTCAACGATGCTGTCAGGCCAGAGCCGGCTCATCAACTCATCTTTTTCAATCACCTGCTCGCTGTTTTCGACAAACACCAAGAGCATCTCAAGCAGTCGCGGCGTGAGCGGCACAACCTGCCGGCCACGCCACAGGACGGCTTTTGCCGCGTCGAGGCGGAAGGGGCCGAACTCATAAAGCTGCCTGGCTGAACGGGTCATAATCACATTCGCATTTTTTTGGAATTTTTCGGCCTCAAATTTAGGATTTTCGGCACGCTTCTGACCGATACTGCGCCACGAATTGAGGAGCGCGGGTGCAGAGTCTAGCACTCGACCTCAATTTAAGCAATTCGCAGATTTCCTGGGGAAACCGGCGACCGACAAGGCAAGCCGCTTAAGATAGCCGGCAGCAACCGAATGGAGGCAGGGTGACGATCAAAAGACGGATTGAAATCAAGACGCACACGCATCAGGTGGTGCGCATCAATCGCCGCAACACGGTGATCAAAGGCCGCTGTGCAACCTGCGGCCAGAATGATGGCGCGGCAATTTCAACTCAACCACGAAGCAACCCCAAAGGCGGCTTTGATTGCGCAGCCATCAAAGCTGAGAGGTCAACATCTGTGGAGGACGCGCCGGAAAACCAGGCGACAGTAAAGCCCGGCAACATCGGAAATGAGCCATCCTCCATCTAACCAGTCCGTAAAAAAAGGAGACGACGATGAATATTCGCATGAGAACAAACTTCGCTTTTTCAATCCCTGCGCGCAGGGTCTCAGAACGGTTCCGCTGGGCGCTTTTGACGATGCTCATTTGCCTTTCTGGTTTGGCCACGGCACTCTCCAGCGCCAACCTGACGCTGGCTGCGCCTTACGCGCCAGCCACACAGTCGACCCCCAAGGTGGTTGACTTGAATAAATGCACAGGCTCGGCGACGATCAACTTCGCAGAGTCCAACATCTCTATCACCCCGGCGGATCGAACCAATACTTACCCGATCACCACCACGGTATATGCCTTCAGCGGCACCGTTGATTGCAGCGGCAATATCGTTATCCCGAAAGCCAATCTCCGGTTCAAGGAGATAACTATAGAAGAGAACACCGGCGAGCTTGAGATACAGGAGGACGCGACGGGTTATATCTCTCCCAACACAGGCGTGATGAAGTTGACGATGAAGGTCAAGCTTTATATTCAAAAGCCCTGCTTTCTCGGCCCTATCACCTTAGCGATGACCTCTACGGACGGCACGGCTTATTTGCCATCCGACACCGACGGTAGCGCCAGGCTGGTCGCGAAAAACTGGCCACTGCCTGCGGTCACTTCGGAAAACGATTGTGGGATTGTGGCTACTCCGATCATCAACAGCTCTGATCAGGGGCTTGGGCTGCCGTGGGCGACAGGCGAGGCCAGCGCGGCGCTGCCGATCAAATTCTCGCCGGTCATCATCGCCTCGGCGGTCGGAAACGCCGGCAAATGGCAGGAGGGAGAGCCGAATAACGATCCCGCGCATGCCAACTCCTTGTCCGGCACGCCCA
This sequence comes from Blastocatellia bacterium, assembly GCA_039648975.1. Taxonomy (GTDB): domain Bacteria; phylum Acidobacteriota; class Blastocatellia; order UBA7656; family UBA7656; genus DATENM01. The sequence goes on along the minus strand of JBBWZK010000005.1, from coordinate 6,315 downwards.
TCGCGATCAGCGGCAACGTCAATCCGAGCGATGTGGATTATTTCACCATCATGATTCCGAAGAATACGTCAGTCACGATCAGCCATTCATCCAAAAAGACCATCAACTCATCGGAACCCTGCGACCCTGCGGCAGACTCCGGCGGTTCTACGGTCGTGTTCGGAGGCCCACTCGTAGCGATCAACGGAAAGGCGAATTACACGGAGTCCTCCCAGGTCACCGACACGGGCGGTTGCTCGGGCAGCAACGGGACGAAAGGCTTCATGAAGGAGACGGACACCTACACGTACACGATGGCTTACACGATTCCGGCCAAGACCGTCGATCATACGGTGACCTTCTCTGTGACGGCCTTCAAGTCCTCCTGGGGAATGCCCACTTCAGGCAAGTACACGCTGAACCTCAAATTCTTGAAACAATGAGCGACGCAGAAACCTGCATCACCGCTTAACGGCAATCGCGGGCGAGGTGGAATGCGCCAATCAGGCGACTCCATCGCGCCCGCGATCATTTATTTGCAGTCATTTCATCAGCCGCTCGCAGGCAACGCTGGCCAGGCGATTCCGCGATGTGGGCAATCCCCGGCAGTGATCGCGGCACGGCTGTGGGAACCAACCAAGTTGCAAACCGTCCCGGTTTTCGATTAAGTTACTAACTTGATATTTGCGAAAGTGGCGGAACTGGCAGACGCGCCAGACTTAGGATCTGGTACCGAAAGGTATGGGGGTTCGAGTCCCCCCTTTCGCATTAACTCAGTTGTCAGTAGTCGGTTGTCGGTCGACCGTAATGTCAACATCCGACAACCGATTACTAATTCCCGGCTACTGACCACCGACTACCAATTACCATGATGAACATTACCGTTACCGATCAGGAGAATTGCAAGAAGCAACTGCATCTGGAAAGTCCCGGCGAGGTCGTGCGCGCCGAAACCGATAAGGTCGCAGGCAATCTGGCCCGCCAGATGAACGTCCCCGGCTTTCGTCCGGGCCACGCGCCAAAGTCGGTCATCAAGACGCGCTTTCGTAAAGAACTGCGCGATGAAGTCGTCTCGCACCTGCTGCCCGAATCGCTGCAAAAAGCCATCACTGACAAAAACCTCAAAGTCATCGGCGAGCCTGCCGTCGATGACTTGAAATTCGGCGATGACGAATCGATCAACGTGACCATCACGGTTTCGGTCAAACCGGAATTCGAGTTGGCCGATTACAAGGGCCTGCCGCTCACCAAACGGGTTTATAAAATCCGCGACGAAGATGTGGATAAAGAGCTTGAGCGGCTGCGCGAGACGCAGGCCGAACTGGTGCCGGTCGAAGATCGCGGCGCGCAAGCCGGCGATACGGTCACCGCCTCGCTCACGGGCCGTTTTGCGGCGCAGGCTACAGAAGAAAAGCAGGCCGAAGGCGAGGCCGCGCAACCCTCTGAAGAAGCGAAGGCTGAAACCGCTGAAGCCGCCGCTGAAGCCCCTGCACAAGAAGCAAAGGAGCCGGAAGAGATCAAACAGGAAGATGTTGACGTGACCATCGGCGGCGACAACGTGCTCAAGGAATTCACTGAAGCCTTGACCGGCGCGCAGGCCGGCGACGAGCGCACGTTTACGGTCGAGTATCCGGCAGAGTATAAGCCGGAACGTTTCGCCGGGCGTAAAGTCAATTACACGGCCAGCGTTACCGCCGTGCGCCGCAAAGAGTTGCCTGAAGCCGATGATGAATTTGCCCAGAGCGTTGACGAAGCGTTCAAGACGATTGACGAGTTGCGCGCAGACATCCGCAAACAGATGGCGCATCAGGGCGAACACCGCACCGAAGAGGGTTTGCGCGAGGCGGCCTTAGAGGCGCTGGTCGAGGGCAATCGTTTTGCGGTTCCCGATTTCATCCTCGAACGGCAGATGACTTCGCGCTTCAACACGCTGCTCGATCAACTCTTTTCGAGCGGCATTGACCCGCGCCAGATGCAGCTTGACTGGGCGGAGATTCGCGCCGGCCAGCGCGAGCGCGCCGAACGCGACGTGCGCGGCATGTTCATCCTCGACCGCATCGCCGAGCAGGAAAACATCAAGGTCAGCGACCAGGACCTCAATGAGGAGCTTGAAGATTATGCGCAGAGTCGCGGCGAAACGGTGGCGGCGGCAAAGGCCCGGTTGACAAAGGAAGAGGCGCTCGATAGCATCAAAGAGCAGGTCAGACATCAAAAGGCCCTTGATCTCGTCATCGCTTCCGCTGATTTGAAAACTGAAGAAGTCGAAGGACTGCGCGCCGCAAACGCGGAGACCGGCGAACCGCAAGCGGCGGTAGCCGACGCAGAGGCCGGCAGCGAAAATCCAGAGGCGGTTAGCGAAAATCAGGCCGAAGCAACGGGCGAATGAGCGCTGCCTGATGCCGGTCAGCCGCAACGGGTTGAGGCTCGCTCGCTGGCCGATTATGACCGTCCCGTTTGCCGCAATGAAAAAGTAACTTCCCGCCAAGCCAACCGGGAAGTATAATAATCCCGTGGCCAGTAAGTTTTCCAAGGAGACAGAAAAGCAAATGGCTTTGGTACCGATGGTCGTCGAGCAGACAGCGCGTGGCGAGCGCGCATTCGATATTTACTCGCGGCTACTCAAAGACAACATCATTTTCATCGGTACGCCGATTGACGACACGATTGCCAATCTGGTCGTCGCGCAGCTTCTGTTTCTCGAAGCCGAAGATCCCGACCGCGACATTTCGCTGTACATCAACAGCCCCGGCGGGTCGATCACTGCCGGCATGGCCATCTACGACACGATGCAGTTTATTCGTCCTGACGTGACGACGATCTGCGTCGGCCAGGCGGCGTCAATGGGCGCGCTGCTGCTGACGGCGGGGGCGACCGGCAAGCGCTTCGCGCTGCCGAATTCGCGCATATTGATTCATCAGCCGTCCATCGGCGGCATATCGGGTCAGGCGACAGACATTCGCATTCACGCTGAAGAGATCATGCGCATGCGGGCGCTGACGAGCCAGATTCTGGCCAAACATAGCGGCCAGGAGATCGAAGTGATCGAGCGCGACGTTGAACGTGATCGCATCATGAGCGCCGAGCAGGCGAAAGAATACGGATTGATTGACCAGGTGATTACGCACCGCGAATAAGTCTTGCGAGTCCAGAGAGTCCTGAGAGTCTTGAGAGTCAAGCCCGCTGAGGTTCCAGACTCTTTAGACTTGCCAGACTCTCAAGACTCTATAGACTTTTCAAGCACTGCCCCCGTTGCGAGATCTAGACTGAAGACCTTCTGCTAGGATGGGAGAGTGGATGAGACGAGGCGACGACACATTGCGCTGTTCGTTCTGCGGCAAATCGCAGAATGAAGTCAAGAAGCTGATTGCCGGGCCGACCGTTTATATTTGCAACGAATGCATTGATATATGCAACGAGATCATCACCGATGATCAGCAGCAGGAGACTGCCGCGCGCCGACCGCCTTTGCCGAAGCCGGTCGAGATCAGAGCCTTCCTCGATGATTACGTCATCGGCCAGGAAGAGACCAAGAAGAAACTCGCCGTCGCCGTCTATCAGCATTACAAGCGTATAGACATGCTCAAGCGGCGCTCGTCCGATATTGAGATACAGAAGTCGAACATCCTGCTGATCGGCCCGACCGGCACAGGCAAGACGCTGCTCGCGCAGACGCTGGCGCGCATGCTCAACGTGCCGTTTTGCATCGTCGATGCGACGACGCTGACGGAAGCCGGTTACGTCGGCGAGGACGTTGAGAACATCATACTGAAACTGCTGCAAGCCTCGAACGGCGACATCGAGCGCGCCCAGACCGGCATCATCTATATCGATGAGATCGACAAGATTTGTCGCAAGGACGAAAACCCTTCGATCACCCGCGATGTCAGCGGCGAAGGCGTGCAGCAAGCCTTGCTGAAGATTTTGGAAGGCACGGTCGCTAACGTCCCGCCGCAGGGCGGACGCAAGCATCCGCATCAGGAATTCTTCCCCGTTGACACGACTAACATTCTCTTCATCTGCGGCGGCGCTTTTGTCGGACTTGAAAAGGTCATCGAAAAGCGCATTGGCCGCAAGGCGCTCGGCTTCAATGCCAACGTCACCAGCGTGCGCAAGAAAAAACTCAGCGATACGCTGGCGCAGGTCGAGCCGGAAGACTTGATCAAGTTCGGGCTGATCCCGGAATTCGTCGGCAGACTACCAGTCGCCGGCACGCTGCACGAGCTTGACGAGGCGGCGCTCGTTGAAATCCTCACCGAGCCGAAGAATGCGCTCGTCAAGCAATATCAAAAACTATTCGAGTACGAGGGCGTCAAGCTGCGCTTCACCGACGATGCGATTCAGACGGTCGCGCACCTGGCCTTCACGCGCAAAGTCGGCGCGCGCGGGCTGCGCATGATCCTGGAAGAGCTGATGCTTGACGTGATGTACATGCTGCCCTCCTACAAGAAAGTCAAAGAGTTTGTCGTCACGCGCGAAATGGTTGAGAGCCGCCGCGCAACGTTCCCTGTCCTCGAAAAAGCGGGATAATGTCATTGGTCACCGGTCATCAGTCCATCGTTATCAATCATTGGTTCGCTACATGAACCAATGATTGATAACGAGTGATCCATGACGAATAACCAATGACTTTCTTCCGCCCTCGGTTATACTAAAAATCATGAACGAATTCAGCGACAGCACTCCTAACGATGTCATGAGATGTCCAATGGTTCCCATACGGGACGTGGTCGTCTTTCCTTATACGATTGTTGCCTTCGTCATCGGTCGCCCGGCGAGCGTGCGCGCGCTGGAAGCGGCGCTGCGCGGCGACAAGACGATTTTCCTGGCCACGCAGCACGACGCGACGATTGACGAGCCGAGCATCGATCAAGTCTATTCCATCGGCACGATTGCGCGGATCACGCATAATCTGCGTCTGCCCGACGGCAACATCAAGGTGATGGTCGAGGGCATCGAGCGCGCCCGCACCGTGCGCATCGAAGATAACGGCGATTTCTGGATGGCGACCTTGCGCACGCACGTCGACACGGCGGAGCCGCGCTCGCGCCTGAATTCGCTCATCGGGCGCATCGGCTCGCTGGTCGATCAATACGTGCGGCAGTCTACCGAACTCAGCAACCCGGAAACCCTGACTGCGGCGCTGCGCAACGATGACCCGGCGCGTTTGTGCGACACGATTGCCTCGAACCTGAAGATTTCGGTTGAAGACAAACAGGGCTTGCTCGAAATCTTCGGCTTGCAGGAACGGCTGACGCGGCTGGTCGAAGTGTTGGAAGTCGAGCTTGAAAAGATTCAGGTGGATCGCGCCATTCACGGTCGCGTCAAGCGGCAGATGGAGCGCGCGCAGAAAGAGTATTACCTCAACGAGAAGATCAAGGCGATTCACAAAGAGCTGGGCCGCAAGGACGAGAAGGCCGAGCTTGAAGAACTCAAGCAGAAGATCGAAGCCGCCGGCATGTCGAAAGACGCTTATGAAAAAGCCATCGCCGAGCTTCGCCGGCTTGAGCAGATGCCGCCGATGTCTGCCGAATCGACGGTGTCGCGCAACTATCTCGACTGGCTGCTGGCGGTGCCCTGGAAAGAGAAATCCGAAGAAGTGCGCGACATCAAGGCGGCGCAGGATGTGTTGGACGCCGATCATTACGGGCTTGAGAAAGTCAAAGAGCGCATTCTCGAATATCTGGCCGTGCGCCAGTTGGTTGATAAACCGCGCGGCTCGATTCTCTGCTTCGTCGGCCCGCCGGGCGTCGGCAAGACCAGCCTCGGTCGCTCGATTGCCAAAGCCACGGGCCGCAAGTTCGTGCGCCTCAGCTTAGGCGGCGTGCGCGATGAAGCCGAAGTTCGCGGCCACCGGCGCACCTACATCGGCGCGCTGCCGGGGCAGATCATTCAGATGATGAAGAAAGCCGGCACCGTCAACCCGCTCATCATGCTCGACGAAGTCGATAAGCTCGGCATGGATTTTCGCGGCGACCCGGCGGCGGCCTTGCTTGAAGTGCTCGACCCTGAGCAGAACTTTGCCTTCCACGATCATTATCTCGACGTTGAGTATGATCTATCGAATGTCATGTTCATCGCCACGGCGAACGTGCTGCATACGATTCCGCCGGCCTTGCAGGATCGCCTGGAGATCACCCGGCTGCCCGGCTACACCGAGCGCGAGAAGCTGGAAATCGCCTGCCGCCATCTGCTGCGCAAGCAGATGGAAGCCAACGGCGTGAAGACGGAACAGATCGATTTCATGGATGAAGGCATACGCACGATCATTCAGTACTACACGCGCGAAGCCGGCGTCCGCAACCTCGAACGCGAGATCGCTTCGGTGCTGCGCAAGAT
>JBBWZK010000014.1:0-8242 GCA_039648975.1 Blastocatellia bacterium | reverse complement strand
TGCCAACCTTGCCTGAATCCTTTGCGTTCAACTGTGCATTGCTCAAAGAAGCTTCCTGAATCCCAGATTTAATTCACTCTGTGACGCTCTGGCGAACCCGCTCCCTTAACTGAATCCTGAATCCTGAATCCTGCTTTGGCACGCCATTTCCCTTACACGGGGCTGCCCAGTGGGCGATAGCCTGTTTAATCAGGCGCTGCTTGAATCAGGAGGTGAAGCGATGGAGATACTCTGGCACGATCTGCGTTTTGCTGTCCGCACGTTAATCAAGAAACCCGGATTTACGTTTGTGTTGGTTCTGGCGCTGGCTTTAGGCATCGGCGCGAACACCGCCATCTTTTCGGTCGTCAATGCGGTACTGCTGCGTCCGCTGCCGTACAAGAATGCCGAGCGGCTGATCTGGGTCTGGAGCACCAATCCGCGAAATGACATTGAGTTTGAGGTGGCCTCAGCTCCCGACTATAACGATTGGAAGACGCAAAACCAGAGCTTCGAGGAGATGGGGGCGTTCGTCAACACGCGGCTGACGCTGACCAGCAACGGCGAGCCGGAACGTTACGATGGGGCTTACGTCACCGATGGTTTCTTCGAGGTGCTCGGCGTGCAGCCCGAAATCGGGCGCACCTTCACGCCTGATGAAGACAAGCCCAATAGTGCTCGCGTCATCGTCCTCAGTCACGCGCTCTGGCAGCGGCGCTTCGGCGGCGATCCCAAAATCATCGACACTGCCATCACCATCAATGGCAGGCCATTTACGGTCATCGGCGTCATGCCGACTGCGTTCAAGCACCCGCGCCCCGAAGCCAACCGCCAGGCTGAGATGTGGACGCCTTTGCAAGTTGACTACGCGAAGGCCGGACGCCGGGGCGATTATCTCGGCGTCATTGCGCGCTTGAAACCGAATGTCGCCATTGAGCAGTCGCGCGCTGAAATACAGACGATAGCCGCGCAACTCGAACAACAATATCCCGACTCCAACACCGGCTGGAGCACGCTGGTCGTGCCGCTGCACGAGCGCTTCGTCGGCGACGTGCGGCCCGTGCTCATCGTGTTGCTCGGAGCCGTCTGCTTTCTGTTGTTGATTGCCTGCGCCAACGTCGCCAACCTGCTGCTATCGCGTGCGGCGGCGCGGCAGAAAGAGATGGCCATACGGACGGCGCTCGGCGCGCGGCGCTGGCGCATCGTCCGCCAGTTGTTGACCGAAAGCCTATTGCTTGCGGTATTGGGCGGCGCGCTCGGCCTGTTGCTGGCCGTGTGGGGCATTGACACGCTGGTGGCGCTCAGTCCCGGCAACATTCCGCGCTTGAACGAAATCAGCCTGGATGCGCGCGTGCTGGCCTTCACCTTTGGCGTGTCGCTGGTGACCGGCGTGTTGTTCGGCTTGTTTCCGGCGTGGCAAGCCTCCAATCCGAATCTCAACGAAACTCTCAAGGAAGGCGGCAGAGGCACGACTGAAGGCGGTCGTGGCGGTCGCGTTCGCCGCGCCCTGGTAGTCGCTGAAGTGGCGCTGGCGCTCGTGCCGCTGGTCGGCGCGGGCTTGATGGTGAAGAGCTTCGCGCGCTTGCAGGATGTCAATCCGGGTTTCAATCCTGAGCGCGTGCTGGCGGTCGAGGTCTATCTGCCGGGCACGACCTACAAAGAAGGCCCGCAGGCAACCGCTTTCTACAAAGAGTTGTTGACGAAAGTGCAAAACCTGCCGGGCGTCGAGGCCGCCGGCGCGATTGATACGCTGCCCTTGAGCGGCGGCGGCAACGTCCTCGCTTTTTACGTCGAAGGACATCCCTTGCAGCCAACCGATAAGACGCCTGACGCCGAATACCGCGTCGTCACGCCGGAATACTTTCAGACGATGAACATCCCGCTGCTGCGCGGGCGCTACCTTTCAGAGCAGGACGGCCCGAATGTGCCGCAAGCTTTCGTGATTAACGATACATTGGCCCGCCGCTACTTCGGAGACGAAGACCCGCTCGGCAAGCGCATGAATCTGGGCGATGCGAAAGACTCCGACTGGTATACGGTCGTCGGCATCGTACAGGACACGCGACACGAAGCGCTCGGCGCTGATCCTTATCCGCAGATGTACACCGTCAACACGCAAGTGTCGAGACGCTCAATGGTGATGGTCGCGCGCACCTCAAGCGATCCCGCCGCCATGATTCCGGTGGTTCGCAGCACGGTCGCGGCGATGGATAGCACGCTGGCGCTCAACAACGCGCGCACCATGGCACAGGTGATGGCCGAATCAATCGCGCGACCGCGTTTCAACATGCTCTTGATGGCTTTGTTTGCCGTCGTCGCTTTGCTGCTGGCGGCGGTCGGCATCTACGGCGTGATGGCTTATTCAGTCACGCAGCGCACACACGAAATCGGCGTCAGAATGGCTCTGGGAGCCAGTTCTGCGGACGTCTTAAAGATGGTCGTGCGGCAGGGCATGATCTTGACGCTGGCCGGCGTCGGCATTGGTCTGGCCGGCGCGTTGCTGATCACGCGCTTGATTGCCAGCTTGCTTTCGGGCTTGCTGTTTCAAGTCGGCACACACGATCCGTTGACCTTCGCAGGCATCGCCCTGTTGCTGGCGTTGGTGGCGTTGCTGGCCTGTTTGATCCCGGCGCGGCGCGCGACCCGTGTTGATCCGATGGTCGCTCTGCGCTACGAATAGCGACGCGGCGACACGGCGACGCGGCGACACGGCGAGGGATATAGTCAAGATGTCTGTCGCCGCGTCGCCGTGTCGCCGTGTCTCCGCGTCGCTTTTCACCGGAGGTGATAGATGAACACGCTGTGGCGTGATATGTGGTACGGCTTACGGATGATGCGCCGGAATCCGGGATTTACGCTTGTCGCTGTCCTGACGCTGGCGCTCGGCATCGCAGTGAACACGACGATCTTCAGCGTCGTCAACGCCGTGCTGTTGCGCCCTTTGACTTACGAAGACCCGGCCCGTCTCGTGCTGGTACAGGAAACGCTGCCCAAGCTTGGTTGGAATTTCGGCGGCATTTCCGGGGCTGAAACGCTCGATTACATGGCTGGCAACGAAAGCTTCTCGGAGATGGCCAGCTACACCACGCTCAATCTTAATCTGACCGGCGAGCACGAAGCGCAGCGCGTTCAAGCCGCGAGCGTCTCGCCGAGTCTGTTTCCGTTGCTTGGCGTCGCGCCGCTGATGGGCCGCGGCTTCGCGCCTGATGAAGACAAGCCGGGCACGAGTGTCATCATCCTCAGCCAGGCGCTCTGGCGGCGCAATTTCGCCGCTGATCCGAACATCATCGGCCAGCTAGTCAAGCTCGACGAGAAGCCATACACGATCATCGGCGTGATGCCTGAGCGCATGCAGTTCCCTTATACCGATGCGACGTTTGCTGAACCTGTTGAATTGTGGCTGCCGCTGGTGCTCAACGATGATGAGCGAGCGTCGCGGGCCAACAATTTGCAATACGGGCTGATCGGGCGATTAAAACCCGGCGTCACGTTGGCCGTCGCGCAGGCCAATATGGAGTCGGTCGCCGCACGCTTCCAGCAACAGTACCCGGAGATCTATCAAGGCGATGTTGAGATCGTTGCCAGCGTGGTTAGTCTGGAACAACAGAGCGTGAAAAACGTGCGGCCATTTCTGCTGCTGTTATTGATTGCCACAGGGCTGGTGCTGCTGATCGCCTGCGCCAACGTCGCCAATCTCTTGCTGTCGCGCGCCGCCGCGCGGCGCAAAGAGATCGCCATTCGCGCGGCGCTCGGCGCGGGCACAATACGCATCGTGCGGCAACTGCTGGCCGAGAGCTTATCGCTGGCGATGTGCGGCGGCGCAGTGGGTCTGCTGCTGGCGGTGTGGGCCATTGACCTCATTTTGAAGTTCGGCCCTGATGACGTGCCACGTCTGGCGGAAGCCGGCCTTGATTGGCGCGTGCTCGGTTTCACTTTGCTTGTGACGCTCGCGACCGGCGTGCTCTTCGGCCTCGCACCGGCATTCGAGAGCGCGCGGCTCAATCTCAACGAAGCGATCAAAGACGCCGGGCGCGGGTCGAGCGCCGGCGAAGGCGCGCGGCTGCGCGGCTTGCTGGTGATGGCAGAAACGGCGGTCGCCCTGGTCTTGCTGGTCGGCGCGGCGCTGCTGATCAACAGCTTTGTGCGATTGCTTGGCGTGCCGCCGGGATTCGATCCCACAGGCGTCGTGGTGGCGCGCACCGAATTGCCGCAGGCGCGCTACCCTCAGCCGGAACGTGGCAAGATCGTTTATAAGCAAGTGCTCGAACGGCTCGCGGCCTTGCCCGGCGTTCAAGCGGTCGGGGTCGCCAGCAATCTGCCGCTCACGGATGAATGGCAAATCGGCTTTCGCCGCGAAGGCGACAGCGAAAACACTGTCTACACGGCGCACGGCTCGTGGGTCAGCAACGACTATTTTCGCGCTCTGGGCATTGCCTTGTTGAAAGGCCGCAACTTCACGGATGACGACCGCGCCGACAGCACGCCGGTCATCGTCGTCAACGAAGCGATGGCCCGCCGATTTTGGCCTGATCAAGAAGTCATAGGCAAGCGCATACGCTGGGGCGGCTGGAATCGCGATGGCTGGCTTCAGGTGGTCGGCGTCGTCGCGGATGTCAAACTCTCCTCGCTTGAAGCCGAAGACCAACCGGCGGTTTACATGCCGACCTTTCAAATCCCGCGCCTGCGCCGCAACGCCGTCTTCATTGTTCGCACGGCTGGCGAGCCGGCGAGTTTGATCGCCGCAGTGCGCCATGAGATCAATGAAGTCGACGCAGACCTGCCAGTTTATGATCTACGCACCATGAATCAGGTGATCGCCGGATCGGTCGCGCAGCGTCGCTTTGCCATGCTGATGCTGGTCGTCTTCGCAGTCGCCGCCTTGCTGCTCGCGGCGGTCGGGCTATACGGCGTGACGGCCTATGCGGTGACGCAGCGCACGCAGGAGATCGGCATACGCATGGCGTTAGGCGCTCGTCCTCGCGACATTGCAAAACTGGTTGTCGGCCAAAGCCTGATGCTGACCTTGATCGGTGTGGCGGTCGGTCTGCTTGCGGCTTTGGCGTTGACACGCTTGATGTCGAGCCTGCTGTTCGGTGTGAGCGCAACCGATCCGTTGACGTTTGTGGTGATTCCTCTATTGCTGTTGCTGGTGTCGCTTGTGGCCGGTTATCTGCCGGCCCGCCGCGCCGTCAAAGTCGACCCGATGACCGCCTTACGATACGAATAAGAGGCTAGGGACTAGAGGCTAGGGGCTAGGGGTAGAATCAGAAGAATAACTGTAGCGGCAATCATCTCAGGGTGACTTCCGGTTCTAGCCCCTAGCCTCTAGCCTCTAGTCTCTTTGTCTTGCTAACACTTTTTGCCCGCCGCGCGTCTTAACCATCGAATTGTGTGCCCACCGTCTCAAGGCAGATCAACGGGATTTTGTCTTGCGCGTCACGCTCATTTGAGATCGAAAGGAAGTCGCGCGATGGAAGCTCTCATACAAGATGTTCGTTATGCGATTCGGCTGCTCTTGAAGCGACCGGGTTTCACGCTGGTTGCCGCGCTTGCTCTGGCGCTCGGCATCGGCGCGAACACGGCGATCTTCTCAGTCGTCAATGCCGTGCTGCTTAGACCGCTGCCTTACCCGGAATGCAACCGGCTGGTGTGGTTCTGGGAGGTGCAGCCGCAGCTTGAACAGGCACCGTTTTCGCCCGCCGATTTTGTGGATTATCAATCACAAAACAATTCATTCGAGCAAGTCGCCGCATCGCGCCCGATGAGCTTTAGCCTGACCGGCGGCGAGCAGCCCGAACGCGTCAACGCCAATATCGTCACGGCAAACTTCTTCGACGTGCTGCGCACGTTGCCTGCCCAGGGCCGCGCTTTCACTGCCGATGAAGGCAAAGCCGGCGCGCACCGCGTCGCCGTCGTCAGCCATGCTTTCTGGCAGAGCCATGCCGCCGGCGATGCCGATTTCGTCGGCAGGACGCTCGTGCTCAACAACGAGCCGGTCACGGTGATCGGCATCATGCCGGCGGGTTTCAAATTCGGGCGCGACACAGATATGTGGGTCAATCCGCGACAGGTCGTGCCGGAACCGTTCTCGTCGTTTAGCGATGACGTGTTGGCGATTCGCGGTATGCATTACCTGAAAGTCATTGGCAGGCTGAAACCCGGCGTGACGCTCGCACAGGCGCAGGCAGATATTGAGGGCGTCGTTGCCAACCTTCAGCAGCAATACAACAGCAATCACAGCGTCCGTCTGGCCACGCTGCACGAGGCGTTCATTGGCAACCTGCGGCCTGTGCTCGTCGTGTTGATGGTCGCCGTCGGGCTGGTGCTGTTGATCGCCTGTGCCAACGTCGCGAACCTGATGTTGGCGCGGGCGACGGCGCGTTATCGAGAGATGGCGATTCGCACGGCGCTCGGCGCAAATCGGGCGCGGATCATTCGGCAACTGCTGACTGAAAGCTTGCTGCTAGCGATGCTCGGCGGCGCGATTGGGCTGCTGTTCGGCTGGTGGGGCGTCGACTTGCTGGTGGCGGTCAGCCCGCCCGACACGCCGCGACTGGCAGAGATCGGCATTGATCGAAATGTATTTTTCTTTACGTTTCTCGTTTCTCTGGCGACTGGCTTGATCTTCGGCCTGGTGCCGGCATTGCAGGCGACGAAGTTGAATTTGAACGAAGCGTTGAAAGAAGGCGGACGCACCGCCGGCGACACCAGCCGCCGCAATCGCGTTCGCAGCCTGCTCGTCGTGGCCGAAGTCGCCTTGTCGCTCGTCGTCCTGGTCGGCGCGGGCCTGCTCATCAAGAGCTTCACGCACCTGCTTGATGTCAAGCCGGGCTTCAATACGGCAAATCTGCTGACCGCTGGCATCTGGCTGCCGGGCAAAAAGTACGAGAAACAATCGCAGATCAACGCCTTCTGCAAGCAAGTGATCGAGCGGCTTGAAGCGCTGCCCGGTGTTGAAAGCATCGGCATCGCCAACGACATCCCGATTCAGGGCGACGACACAACGACCTATCCGACCATTGAAGGGCAGGAAGCGACGCGCGATGAGGAGCGCTTTCTACTGGGCCAGCATGCGGTGAGCACAGGGTACTTCAACGCCCTCAGTATACGCTTTGTGCGGGGCCGCGAATTTAGCGCGGCGGATACGGCTGAGTCGACGCAAGTCGTCATCATCAACGAAACGGCGGCGCGCAAAATGTGGCCCGACGAAGACCCTATTGGCAAGCGCCTGCGCCTCGGCGGCGAGAAAAGCCCCTGGCTTCAGGTCGTCGGCGTGGTTGAGGATGTTAAACACAATGGGCTTGACGCCGAGTCGAGCCTCGAAGCTTATGCGCCATTTGCGCAGATGGCGTATCCATACTTTTCGATTCTGCTGCGCGGCCAGAATGCGGCGTCATTTGCCGCAGCCATTCGCCAGGAGGTGCAGGCCGTTGACAAAGATCAGCCGGTGCATGACGTGATGACGATGGCACGGATTCTCAATGAATCGGTTGCGCCGCGCCGGCTGTCTATGGCCTTGTTCGCGCTGTTCGGCGGCGTGGCGATGCTGCTCGCAGGCATAGGCATTTACAGTGTGATGAGCTATTCGGTGACGCAGCGCACGCACGAGATCGGCGTCCGCATGGCGTTGGGCGCGGCGCGGCGTGACGTGCTGCGGCTGGTCGTCGGGCAGGGAATGCTGCTGGCGCTCATCGGCGTTGCCACAGGTCTTGGCACTGCACTGGTGGTGACGCGATTGATGAAGACCTTATTGTTTGCCGTGAGCGCCACCGACATCTTGACCTTCATTGTCGTATCCACCGTGCTCACGGGAGTAGCTCTGGGAGCCTGTTTCATTCCAGCACTGCGAGCGACGCGGGTTGATCCGATGGTGGCGCTACGCTATGAGTAGGATTCAGGATTCAGGATTCAGGGTTGAGACCATGGCTTAAGGTTCCGAGTTGTGGCGTAGGATTCAGGTTTGAGAATGAGATGAGCAGTCGGTGCTTTACGCTTCGTCTCCGGTTCCTGAATCCTGAATCCTGAATCCTGAATCCTGGTTGTCTATGCGGCCATCAACGATGTGAATCGTGCGGTGCGCAAGCTGCGCGTTTTCGGGATTGTGCGTCACCATGAAGACCGTCTGGCCGGCAGCGTTGAGTTGCCGGAAGACGTCGATGATCTCGCGCCCGGTCTTGGTGTCGAGCGCGCCGGTCGGTTCGTCTGCAAGCACGAGCGGCGGCTCGTTGACGAGCGCACGGGCAATCGCCAGCCGGCCCTGCTC
>JBBWZK010000472.1:0-21204 GCA_039648975.1 Blastocatellia bacterium | reverse complement strand
CGGTGATCATAATCACCATGGTTTCGGGCGAGATTTCGCGCACGCGGGCCAGCAGATCGATGCCGTTGATGTCGGGCATCTTGACGTCGGAGATGATCAGGTCGTAGACGTTCTGCCTGATAAGGTCGAGCGCCCGCGTGCCGTTTTCTGCCGTATGCACGGCATAGCCTTCGCGCTTGAGCACGAGTTCCAACAGCTCACGCATGCTGCGCTCGTCATCGACGACTAAGATCTTCTCCATCATCATACCCCACTAAGTCGGCTGATTGATCAGCCTGTTGCCATCGCGCTTATGTTATCGCCGCCGGCAAGTAACGTGCAATAGATTACAAAAAATTATCGCCTCATGACGGCGACGCCGCCGCCGGCGCGCTCGCTCGCGACGCGGCCTTGCATCGGCAGCTTAATCGAAATACTCGTGCCTTTTCCAGCTTCACTCTCAACCTGAATCCTGCCGTTATGATCGCTCACCAGTTGATAGACAATCGCCATGCCTAAGCCTGTGCCGCCGCTCGAAGAATTGAACGGCTCGAATAGCCGCTCCTTTTGTTCGCGGCTCATTCCCTGCCCCGAGTCAGCAAACGTGATGCTGACTTCGCCGCTTTCCTCTGCCTTTAGAGCGATCCGCAATTCGCCGCTCATCGGCATTGCCTGGATGGCGTTGCGCGCCAGATTCCAGCAAATCTGGCGAATCTGATTGGCATCGCCGGCGTAATAGACAGGCTCTGCCGGATAGTCTTCAACGAGATAATGTTCACTCTTGAGTTCGGGACTGTTGCGCAGCAGCGCGGCGGTTTCGGCGAGCAGGCTGCCGAGATCGATCACCGCCTTCTCCATCTTCGGCGGGCGCGCATAAGTCAGAAAGTCCGAGACGATGCGATTCAAGCGGTCGCTTTCGCGCAGGACGATCTCCATCAACTGCGACTGGTCGGCGGCCAGATCCAACTCGCTCGCCAGCACCTGCACAGAGCCGCGCATCGATGCCAGAGGGTTGCGTATCTCGTGCGCCAGGCCAGCGGCCATCTTGCCGAGCGCCGCCAGCCGTTCCTGCCGGCGGACTTCGCGCTCAAGCTCCATCACATCCGTGAGGTCTTGAAAGGTCAGCACGTAGCCGCGCGCGTTGTCGCCTTCGTCAACCAGCGGCGCGACCGAAAAGCCCAGATGAATTTCGCGGCCATCCGCCGTGCGGCAGCCCAGTTCGAAACGCGGCGGGCGGGTGCGCGCGCGAATGCTTTCGAGGCCGACTTCGATCTGCTGCTCGATGTCGCCGAAGATAGTGAAGATATGTTTGCCGCGCACGTCCGGCGCTTTGTAGCGTGTGATCTCTTCGGCGGCGCGATTGAAGGTCGTGATGTGGCCGGCGAGGTCTGTCGTCACTAGGCCGCTGCGAATGCTTTCGATGATGCGGTCGTTGAAGAGGCGATAATCGGCAAGGTCGCGCGCCGCGCTCGCCAGTTCAGTGCGCGCCGATTGAATCTCGCTCTCATTGCGCCGCAGACGGTCGGCCAGTTGGCTCGACAGCACGGCGACCGCAAAGATGGCAAGGAGATTGAGCGAGGATAAAAACTTCGTCCATGCCACAGGCATAGGCCAATAGGCGGGCCAGCCTGGCCCGCGCCCGATCAGCCCGCTCATGGTCGCGATGCTGATGACTATGTAAAACAGTTCACACAGCGCGCCGAGCAGCAAGACGCCGCGACTGCCGAGCAGCACGCAGGCGGCAAACAAAATGACCAGGTATAAAGCCAGAAAGGGCGATTCGACGTCGCCTGTGCGCGCCACCAGCCAGGTCACCGTCACGACATCAAGCGTCAGCTGAATGTAGGCGAGCGCGCGATGCGGAATAGCGGTGCGCATCATGAAAAAGTAGAAGGCCGACAGCAGCGCGGTGACGCCGGCGACTGCCATGAGCACGGGCAGGAACGAGCGCGGCGATGGCTCCTTCTCGATCAATCCGACCGTCACCAGCAGCGCGCCAGCGATGGCGAGGCGCGACACCAGCAGCCATTGTAACTTTTTTCGCATATCGTGCGTGGCCATGAGGTTGACCGGATTGGCGGCACGCTGGCCGACTTTTCATCAAGTCATCAGATCAACCGTTAAGCAGCGCCTCCGAAATGTCATGCAGACGCAAGCGGCGGTGATCCGCTGCCGGCAATTGGCCTGTCCGAGTAGTTCAAATCGTTCGCTTGCTATGGCTGTCGTAGAGGCATCAAAGAGGAGGCGACTCGGAATATACCATGAGCGGGGTTGCGTCTCAAGCCTATCTTTTGCCGGGCGCATTCCCTATTCCCGCTATCTTTTCACGCGCCGCACAACCTCTCGTGCTGCCGGCGAGCCAACCCTCAGGATGTTGTTGCTTCGATTGACAGCCGTGCAGCCAGCCGCTAATCTATCGTTTCGTTCCACATATGGGCGCTGCCGCAGGAATAAAAGTCGCTGCGGCCATCTTTTTATCACCAGGTCGCTTTATCAATTCATAGAGGTTAAGGCATTGAGCGAGAACTCAAGACCGATCATCGGCATTCCATGTCGCTATAATTGGAATACAAGCTACTACGAACTGCGCGAGACCTATCCCGAAGTGATCTATGCGCAGGGCGGCACGCCGTTGATGCTGCCGCTCATCCCTGAAACGGAGTTTGTCGAAACGATCATCGCGAGCGTCGATGCGATCTGTTTGCCGGGCGCGGTCAATGACGTCGACCCGCTACGCTACGGGCGCGAGCCGAAGCCCGGACTTGGCCCCGTCGTGCCGCGTCGCGACGAGATGGACATGATGCTGCTGGCGGCTGCCGAAGCGCGCAGGATGCCCGTGCTGGCGATTTGCTTCGGCATTCAATCGCTCAACGTCTATCGCGGCGGCACGCTGATTCAAGACATCCCTTCGGAAGTCAAAGACCCGCTCAAGCACATGCAGGGCGATGTCTTCTGGCGGCGCTCGCACTCGATCAACGTCACGGAAGAGTCGCTGATCGCGCGGCTGGCCGGTTCGACGCACACGGCGGTCAACAGCCACCATCATCAGGCCATTGACATCGTGGGCCGCGACCTTGAACCCATCGCCTGGGCCGCCGACGGCGTCATCGAAGCGGTGATTAACACACGCCCGGAGCAGTTCATTCTCGGCGTCCAGTGGCACCCGGAAGTCGGCTGGCAGGACGACCTGCTGTCGCAATCGATCTTCAAGCACTTCATCGCCGTGACGCGCAGCCGCGCCAGCGAGCGCCAGAACGAAGCCGTGCGCGTTGAGCAGTAATCAACACGCTGGCCGGCAACAGGCTATGCACAAACGGGACAAGCTGACACTGGCGGCGCTGTGTGCGGCTCACTTCGTCACCGATTCGTATTCCAGCCTCATCTATCCGCTGCTGCCGCTGCTGAAAATCAAGCTCGGCCTCACCGACGCACAGATCTTCTGGCTTTCGCCGCTCTATGCGCTGTCATCGTCGCTGATACAGCCGGTTTATGGGGTCATCAGTGATCGCTATGCCCGCCGCTTCTTCGCCGTCTGCGGGCCGGCGCTGACGGCCATCTTCGTTTCACTGATCGGGCTTGCGCCGTCGTATGGGATATTGATTACCTTGCTGGTAGCGGGCGGCGTCGGCATCGGCTCGTTCCATCCGCAGGCGGCGGCCATGGCGTCGCGCGCTTCGGGCAATCGCAAGCGCATCGGCATGGCGATGTTTTCGGCGCTCGGCACGCTCGGCTTCGCCTTTGGGCCGTTTGCCATCACGCGCATCGTCGCGCGCTTCGGCCTTGAACATTCCTACTACATCGTTGGCGTCGGCCTGGTGATGAGCGCCATCTTATATCGCATCTGCCCGCCGCTGGATGCGCCGCTGAAGACGCAATCCACGAACGCCAAAATCAAATCGCCTTTGCTCGCCGCGCTGCATGCGGCCTGGAAGCCGCTGGCCTTGTTGTACGCCATCACAGTCATCCGTTCAGGCTTGCAAATCACGACCAACAACTACCTGCCGTTTCTGTTGAGTGAGCAAGGTTACAGTTTGACCGGGACGGGCAACGTGATGACGGTCTTCCTGCTGATGGGCGGCGTCGGCGGGCTGGCGGGCGGCGTGATGGCCGAGCGCACTTCAGGCCGCACGGTGACGTTGTATTCAGGACTGCTCGCCGGGCCGCTGATGGTCGCTTCGTTTTTGACGAGCGGCCCGCTGAATTTGATTCTCCTCGGACTCGGCGGCTTCTTTCTGCTGGCGACGATTCCGGTCAACGTCGCGATGGCACAAGAACTGGCGCCGGGACAGACGAGCACTGTGTCAGCCCTGATGATGGGCGCGGCCTGGGGCATCGGCGCGCTTGCGCCGCAGGCGCTACATCCGCTGGTCACGGCCTACGGCTTCCGCAACACGTTGATCGTGGCGTCGGCGCTGACCTTGTTAAGTGCCGTCTGTGCTTACCTGTTGCCGCGCGACGAGACGCATCGCCTGCGCCCCGAAGTCGAAATGGCCGTCGCTGCCGGCGATTAGATTCATGATCGATCTTTCAGGCAAAGTAGCCTTGATTACCGGCGCGTCGCGCGGCATCGGCGCGGCGACGGCGGCGATGTTTGCGCGAGCCGGGGCGCGCGGCCTCGTCATCAACTACAAACAGAACCGCGAAGCCGCTGAACAGGTGGCGGCTGAGTGTAGACGCCTTGGCGCAGAGGTCCTCGTTCATCGTGCAGACGTCGCGCGGCTCGCGGCAGTCGAGAAGATGGTCAAGGCGACGGTCGCGCGCTTCGGCGCGCTTGATATTCTCGTCGCCAACGCCGGCATCTGGAAAGCGGCGGCCATTGATCAAATGACCGAAGCGCAGTGGGACGAGACGATCAATCAGAACTTGAAATCCATCTATGCCTGTTGCCACGCGGCAGCCCGCGTGATGATTGCGCAGCGGCGCGGCACGATGATTCTGATCTCTTCGACCTCAGGCCAGCGCGGCGAAGCCTTCTACTCGCACTACTCGGCGACCAAAGGCGCGATCATCTCGATGACCAAATCGCTGGCGGCAGAGCTTGGCCCGCGCGGCATCACCGTCAATTGTGTTGCGCCTGGCTGGGTGGTCACCGATATGGCGGCTGCGGCGCTCAACGATCCGACAGAGCGGCGCAAGATCAAAAGGCTCAACCCGCTTGGCCGCGCCGCGACGCCCGCAGAGATCGCCGGGCCAGTGCTCTTTCTCGCTTCTGATTTAGCCAGTCACATCAATGGTGAAATCCTCAACGTCAACGGCGGCTCGGTGCTCTGCGGCTGACCGCAGGCAAGGCAAAAGTAAAAAGGTAAAAGTAATTCCTCAGCGGCCTTCAGGCTGCTTTCCCGAAGGGCCATTAGGCCAGCGCTTTGAGCGCTGGTTGGCGAGGCGACGGTTCTTGATGAGGGCGTTTCAACGTCCTTCTCCTTAATGGCTTTAGCCATCTTATTCCAACCAGGCTGAAGCCGGGCAGAGTAAGCACGCTGAAGCGCGCTAAGAGATCGTCACCGCCTCGCCAACCAGCGCTCAAAGCGCTGGCCTAATGGCCCTTCGGGAAAGCCCGATGAATCGGGCTAAGGAGTTACAAGGTAAAAGGGCAAAAGCAAACCGGCTCATGTTAAGTAACTTGATTCGCTAGCAAGCTCATTTTTTACATGCGGTTCTTTACTTTTGCCTTTTTACTTTTTATTTTTATCTTCGTATGAAATACGGCGTGATCCCCTCCAATCTTTTAGAACGGCTGGCCCTGTGGATGGGCAAGGTTCCCGTGCCGCTGCTCGATGCGCTGATTTCGATTATGAAAGCGCGCTCGTTGATGGCCGCCGTTCGCTTTGGCATCTTCGAGACGTTGCGCGATGGGCCACTGACGGCAAGCGCGGTTGCGCAAGCCTGCCAACTCGATGCCGAATGCACTGAGCTGCTGTTGCGTGTCCTGGTCGTTGCAGATTATCTCGAACATCACGGCAATCAATTCGCGCTCAGTGAGTTGTCGCGCAAGACGATGATTGCCGGCGCGGAACACGAATTGTTCGGCTATGTGCTGTGGAACTATTCGCAATGGGAGATGGTCGCGCACCTCGACGATCTGTTGCGCACGGGGCGCGGCATCGATTTTCATGAGACGCTCACTGACCCGGACGCCTGGGCGAATTACCAGCGCGGCATGATGGAAGTCGCTCGCTTCAGCGCGCCAATTGTCGCCGACCGCGTCCCTGTCAAAGCCGGCGCGCGTCACCTGCTCGACATCGCCGGCTCGCACGGCCTGTTCGGCGCGGCCATCTGTCGCAAGCACCCGCCGATGAAATCCACCGTGCTCGATTTGCCTGTAGCCATCGACTATGCGCGCGAGTTGGCGCGTGCAGAAAAGATTGATGATGTGGTCGAGCATCGCGCCGGCGACATACTGGTTGCCGATTATGGCAGCGACAATGATGTGGTGCTGGTGTCGAACATCCTGCACCATTTCGACGACGCGACGAACATCGGCATACTGCGCCGCGCCTTTGATTCGTTGACGATTCAAGGGACGCTGGCAATCTGGGAGATCGAAGCGCCGGTGAAAGATTCCAAGCCGACCCAGGGGGACGGCGCAGCATTGTACTTCCGGCTCACGTCCAATGCGCGCTGCTATTCGGGCAGCGAGTATACGCGATGGCTCGAACAGGTCGGCTTTGCGCAAGTGCGCGCCATCCGTCCGGCGCTTTCGCCTGGAAGCGTGCTGGTCATCGGCAGGCGGCCATAGATGAGCCAAGCAAAAACATGACTTTAATCATTAAGAGCCGGTTTTGAAATCAGTGCCGTAGGCACGCAATGTTTATAGAATGCTGGTCAGTCAGGTGAACCAAGCTGCGTAGGAGCGCAACGTCGACATTGCGCCCCGACGCAGCTTGGACTCAATCACTCATCTGTATCTATAAACATTGCGCTCCTACGGAGCTTTGAATTGCAAAACACGCTACGAGAGCAGCCGTGAATCAAAATACGCCAAGTCAAAACATAAAGACCGGATTGGAAGTCTTGCTCGAAGCGCGCCTTGATCTGCTCGATGGCCAGCGCGTCGGTTTGATTGTGCATCCGGCTTCGATCAACTCGCGCTTCGAGCACGCGGCGGATATGTTCTTCGACAACCCGCGCATTCAATTGACCGCGCTATTCGGGCCGCAGCACGGCATTCGCGGCGAAACCCAGGACAACATGATCGAGTGGCAGACCTTCCGCGATTCGCAAACCGGCTTGCCCGCCTATTCGCTGTATGGTGAAACACGCAAGCCACAGCCTGAGATGCTGAACGATGTCGACGCGCTGGTCTTCGACGTTCAAGACGTCGGCACGCGCGTTTACACGTTCATCTACACGATGGCGCTGGCCATGCAGGCGGCGCGCGAGTGCGGCAAGCGCTTCATTGTTTTAGACCGGCCCAATCCCATCAACGGCAATCAGATCGAAGGCAATCTCCTCGAAGCGGGATTCGCCTCGTTCGTCGGCTTGTATCCGATTCCGATGCGTCACGGGATGACCGTCGCCGAGCTGGCGTTGATGTTCAATCAAGCGTTCGGCATCGGCTGCGATCTCGAAGTCGTGAAGATGCAGGGCTGGCGGCGCACGATGTGGTTTGAAGAGACAGGACTTCCGTGGGTGTTGCCGTCGCCGAACATGCCGACGGTTGACACGGCGACGGTCTATCCCGGCATGGTGATGTTTGAAGGCACGACGGTGTCAGAAGGTCGCGGCACGACAAGGCCATTTGAAATCATCGGCGCACCCTTCATCGAGCCGCGCCGCCTGGTCAAGCGATTGAATGAGGAAAGGCTGCCGGGCTGCATCTTTCGCCCGCTCGATTTCGAGCCGACGTTTCACAAGTTCAAAGGCGAACGCTGCGGTGGCCTTCAGCTACACGTCAGCGACCGCGAAACCTTTAAGCCGGTGATAACCGGCATCGCCATCACCGCGGCGATTCGCGAACTCTATCCAGACCGCTTTGCCTGGAAAGCGCCGCCTTATGAGTACGTGTATGACAAGCTACCTTTCGACGTCATCAACGGCAGCGCCGGCATTCGTGAAATGATCGAGGCGGGACAGTCCTTGAGTGACATCGAGGCAAGCTGGCACGCCGGGCTTGAAGATTTCGCCACGCGCCGCAAGCCGTATCAGCTTTACGATTAGGAACCGATTCATAGATGAGATTCCCAAACCATCACGCCTGACGGAGGACGCCGCTGTCGACCACCGCGCCGCTCTTGGCGATGGCTTTGAAGGTGATCTCTTTTTCGTCAAGCTCAATCAACATGAAGTGATTGTCGTCATCGTAACTCGCGGCGCTGATTTCGCTGTCGCGCACGATGTCGCCGCGCCGGACTTTGCCCGCGCCGCCGCTGACGAAATACTGTATGCCGTCCTGCGGCTTGACGCGCTCATACACATGATCGTGGCCGGAAAAAACGACCTGCACGCTATGCTTCTTCAACAGCGGCTCAAGCCGATTGCGCAGCTTCATATCCGAGCCGTGCTTTTTGCCCGACGAGTAGATCGGGTGATGAAAGACGGCGATCTTCCACAGCGCCTTCGACTGCCCAAGCTGATTCTCAAACCAGGTCGTCTGCTGATCGTCGAAATCGGTCGAATCGAGCATGAAGAAATCAACCAGCCCGTTGCCGCGCCCTATCGTGTAGTAGTTCGCGCCGCTCATGTTGAACAGCGGGTAATGCATCTGATCGCGGCGGCCCGCTTCGACATCATGATTGCCGAGCACTGTGTAGAACTTCACCTGCTCGCGCAGCAGATCGGCGAACGGCTGCTCGAAGTTCTTGGCAAAGAGATGGCCTGCGCCGTTCGGGTAGATGTTATCGCCCGCGCCGAGGATGAATTCGATAGGCGACTCGCGGTGCATTTCGGCCATCTTGCGTGCGATGGCGAACTCATCGCTGCCGCCTGTGCCGAAGTCGCCCATTACGGCAAACCGTGTCTTGCTGCGGGCGGTCGCGGCGAACAGCGATGCCGGTTTGATTAACGTTCCCGCCGTGATGGCGGCGATGGATTTCAGCGCCTGCCGGCGCGAGATGAGAGAAGATTTTTTGCTGTCCATACAATGATGCCGAATCGGTCTTGTGCAGGCGGGGGATTTCGCCTGCGCACGCAAGCTTGCTTCAGGACTTGTCATTCACTGTGCTTTGATTTCGTGAAGACCTTCTTAGATTAACGTCTCAGCCGCCAATGAGGCAAGTAGCCGCTACGCCGCCAGCCGCAAAAACCGATTAGCGCGCTTGCTTGACAGTTAGCGCTCACGGCTTTTACCATCATTCGTTCTCAAGCGCGCATGAAAACACGCCATGCGCCACAGACTGGAGGTCTGATTTGCAAACCAGAACCAAGCGCCCACAGCCGGACATTCGCGCCATCACGCGGCTCGTGCCGCCGAGCGGCAATCTCGTGCAGGGACAGAACGAGGTCGCGCTGCATCCCGATCTTGAGCAAGCGGCCAAAGATGTGATCAGTGAAGGTCTCAACCACTATAGCTTCTTTGAAGGCACCGAACCGTTGCGCCGCGCCGTCACACAGAAGCTGCAACTGCTCAACGGCGTCACCATTGACCCGGACAAGCGCCCGCTCGAATTGATGATCACACCCGGCGCAACCGGCGGCCTGGTGGTCTTCGCGCACACATTTCTGCGCGGCAACGCGGCGCTGGTTTTCGAGCCGTATTATCCTTATCACAAACGCACGGTCGAAAGCGCCGGCGGACGCGTCGAGGTGTTCAAGTTGCGCGGCGACCACCTCGAACTTGACGTTGATGAATTGCGCCGCGTCTGTCGCGATTCAGCCAAACGCAGCGAGTTTCCTTTGAAAGCCATCATCGTCTGCTCGCCCGCCAATCCGACGGGCCGCGTCATGACGCGCGACGAATTGAAAGCCATCGGCCAGATTGCCGAAGAGTTCAACCTGCTGATTCTTTCCGATGAGGTTTACGAACACTTCACGCTCGAAGCGGCTGATCATGTGGCGACCGCAAGCGTCCCCGAAGCTGCCGCTCGCACGATCACTATCAGCTCGTTCTCAAAATCGTGGGCGGTGTCGGGCTGGCGGCTGGGCTATGCTTATGGGCCGGGCGATCTGGTCGGCAAGCTTGGGCCGCTCGGTAATCTGTACTATGTTTGCACGCCGACGCCGCTGCAACACGCGCTCGCCCGCGTGCTCATGAAGGACACGAGCTATTACGACCGCCTCAGAAAAGATTTTGCCCGCAAGCGCGCAACCCTGAATGCGGCGCTCGAACAAGTTGGCTTTCAGGTTTATCCGTCGCGCTCCGGTTTCTACACCTGGGCGCGCATCCCCGAACGCTTTGCCGACGCCGTCGAGTTGAATGATTTTCTGATCAAAGCGGGCGTCGCCGGCGTTCCCGGCAGCGCCTTCATGGACGAGCCGGAGCAGGACGTTTACATGCGTTGGTGCTTTGCGCGCGAAGACGCGATGCTTCAGGCGGCGGCTGAAAGACTGGTCAAGGCGCTGTCATAAACGGCACATCAACCAACACCGGGCCCAAGAACCTTGAACGAATCGTCTGAGCAAGCGAGCGCCGCTGACCGGCTGAATTACTTCAACTATTTCACCGAAGTCGAAGAAGAGTTCGTGCGCCGCCGAGGCAAACCGCTGCTGGTTTCGCCGCTCGATTGGGCCTTGATTGAAAGCTGGAAAACCGCCGGCATCCCGTTGCACATCGTCCTGCGCGCAATCAACAAATCCTTCGACGCTTACGATGCGCGCCCGCGCAAATATCGCAAAGTCAATTCCATCTTTTACTGCCAGCAGGAAGTCGAAGCGTCGTTTGCCGAATACCGGCTGGCGCAGGTCGGCGGCGGTTCAGTAAGCAATGTCACACAAACCGGTGAAGCCTCAGTAACGTCGGCGGCGGACAAGCGCGCCGTCGAGTTGTTTCCGAAGCCTGTGCTGTTGGAATTCCTGTCGCGCTCGAATGCTGAACTGCGCGCCGCTGCGGTGATTGCTCAGAAGAGCGGGCGCGGCGAAATTGAAAGCGCCATCAGACGAGCGAGCGCCCGGCTCGACGAAATTCGCGGTGAAGTCGAAGAGACGAAGCGCGCCAATGCCGAAGCTATCGAGCACACCCTTGATGCCATCGATCAGATGCTGCTTGCCGGCGTGCGCCGCGACATCGGCGATGATGGAGTTGCCAGGTTGCGTGAAGAAGCCGAAGCGCAACTGAAGGCGTATCGCAAGAAGATGGACAAAGCCATTTACGAACAGACGCTCCAGAACTTTGTCGCCCGCCGCTTGCGCGAAAGCAATGGCCTGCCGCGCCTGAGCCTCTTCTATCTTTGAATCTCTCGCCGCGTCACCGTGTCGCCGTGTCGCCGCGTCTCTCTGCCTTCCCTTCCCGTCTCATCATGCTTTCCGCTGCGCCTCGCAAACTGTTACTCTGAATTGTGATCACACCATCGCAATCGCTTAAAATCGGCGACCGCATCGAAGTAAACACCGAACGGCTGGCTTATGGCGGCGACGCAGTAGCGCGGCACGACGGCTTGACGATATTCATCCCGCTGGCCGCGCCCGACGAGCGCTTGCGCGTGCGAATCGTTGAGCGCAAGAAGAGCTTCGCACGCGCCGTCATCGAATCGATCATTGAGCCCTCAACGGCACGCCGTGCGCCGTTATGCGATTACTTTGGCAACTGCGGCGGCTGCCAGCTTCAGCACTTGAATTACCCTGCGCAAATCGAAGCTAAAGCCAGCTTCATCCGCGACGCGCTCACGCGCATAGGCAAGATCGACTGGCCGGCAGAGATTCCCGTGCTTCACGCTTCAGAACTCGGCTACCGCGTCCGCGCACAAATCAAGCTGGAAACCGGCAAGCCGCTATCGGGTCAGCCTGTCCGCATCGGCTTCAATCGTTTGGCGTCGAATGCGGTCTGCGACATTGCCAGTTGTCCCGTGCTAGCCCCGGAACTCGATGCCGGGCTGGCTCGCCTGCGCGAACTGACAAGCGACTCGGCCAAAGCAGCGGGCGTCGATCTCTCGCGCTTACGCGAGATCGACATGGCGGCAGGCGATAACCATATAGCATTCGCGCCAACGATTGCCGATCTGCCATCAGGAACGCTGGCGCGCAAGATTAATAACCTGACTTACCATTTCAATCCCACCACTTTCTTTCAAGGCAATGCGCTATTGCTTGAAAGCCTGATCGGCGAAGCGTTGAACGATTATGCGGGGCGCGTGGCGGTTGACCTTTATGCCGGCGTCGGCCTGTTCACGTTGCCGCTGGCGCAGCGATTCAGCCGCGTCATCAGCGTTGAATCCGACCGGGAAACAGCGCAGTTCGCGCGCCAGAATATCGCCGCGAACGAAAGGGCCAACGTCGAGTTTCAACAGGCCCGCGTCGAGCAATGGCTCAACGATTTCATCAGGCAGCCAGGCGAGGAGCGCCAGCCTGTAGACCTGTTATTGTTAGACCCGCCGCGCACAGGGGCTGCCGAATCGCTCAATGCCATCATGGCATTGAAGCCGGCGCGCATCGTTTACGTATCGTGCGACCCGACGACCATGGCGCGCGACCTGCGCCGTTTGCTGGACGATGGCTACGCGCTCAATCGCGTCACCGGCGTCGATCTCTTCCCGCAGACTTATCACATCGAGACGGTTGCCCATTTGACGAGATAGCGCAAGGCGGTTTAGCTCAGGACTTCGGGGCAGAAGCTTGCGCCTGCATGACCTCGCGGGCGAGCGCCTTCAACTTCAAGAACTTCATCTTGCGGTCAGAGGAAGGCGCAAAGTCCAGATAACACTCTAGCGGAACGTGCGGCGCGGTCAGCGGGCCGGGATTATTGTCCGGCGAGTCGGTCAACGTCAGATAATCGAAAAGGTCAGGCGCGGCTTTATCCCTTTGCGTAAGGTAGTTGTTGCCGGTCGCCGCCAGCTTCAAATCGAACAGGTTCGCGAGCGTCTTGATGATCGTCGTGTGATCGAAGGGCAGACTGGCGTAAGGAATAGTGAACTCCGGCACGGCGCGCACAATCGTCCGGCGCGAGATATAAGGAGAGATAAATACCGCAGGGACGCGCAGACCATAACGGTTAAAGGTGAAGGGCGGCGTCGTTGATGCGGAAATCTCGTCGGGCGGCGGCGCTTGAGGCGGCGTGACGTGATCGTAACAGCCGCCATGTTCATCATAGGTGATGATGAGCAAAGTGCTCTCCCAGTACTGGCTCTGGCAAATGCGATTATAGACGTCGGCGATCAGCGCTTCGCCGGCGGTAACATCATGCGGCGGATGCTCATCATTGGGAAAGAAGGCATAGGCCGGCTCGATGAACGCATAGTCAGGGAAGTTGTCGCCATCCAGGTCGGATTGAAAGTGTAGCTCATAGCTATCAATGTTCGGCGACAGAAAACTGCCATCCTGAAGCAGAACCCAGTTGAAGGCGACATCGTGGAAGTAGGATTTCCACGTCCTGCCGCTGTCGTTCAACATATTGAAGACGGTCGGCAAGTCGGCGAGGTATTGGAAAAAACTGGGATCGAACAGCGCGTCATCGTAAAGCAGTCCTGCCGACGTGCCGGTGGCGACGTACAAGCGATTGGGAAAGGTTTCGGTCGGCGCTGAACAAAACCACTGGTCGCTGACGGCAAAGTTTTTCGCCAACTGGCTGATGATCGGCACCTGTTCCGGGGTGTAACTGTACATGATATTCGGGGCGAGCGCCGCGCTGTTGGTGACTTGAAAGTAGTCGCGGAGAAAGCCGCTGTTATCACCCAGAGGAAGATCAGTTGTGATATTCAGTTCGGTGTTGACGTGGTCGAACCCTTCTCCGGGATCCGGATCAGGGTTCTTTAAGCAGCCGGTCGTCAATGAAGCGGGAAGCGGTTGCGCATAGACCTTTCCGGTCGCATGGATCTTGTTGAAATAAGTGTTTGGCGGGATACCGTTGAACTCCGGTCGGTCTGGGTATAGAAATCCCATCATATTATCGAGCGAGCGGTTTTCCAGCATTAGCACAACGACGTGCTTAATTTTGTCTTTTACGCTGTTCATCTTCGTCTCCTTTGCAATCGTCGTGAGTGGCCTTAGCAGTCAGCACGATATGTATCACTTTTTACATTTCATGGCAACGACTGCACCGCATTCTTCAGAGCCGTGAGGCAGGGTGAGTGTGCAGCCTTCACATTAACCCTCTCAGGCATTCAGTTGGCCAACGAATGCGGCTGTGCCGCTCTCCTGAGCATTAATTGGCCGCGTTATCACCTTGCTTTGTTCTCGCGGCTTGCAAACTTTCTTATTGCTTTCGGCTCGCAAATTCGTTTACAGTTGTTTCACCCTTTGGACCCGCCCCCTGAAAGGCTCTTTATGATTCAAGTGGCCATCGTTGTTCTGGCCTGCATCCTCGCCTTCGTTTGCGCGATCACGCTCGCCGGCATCTCTTTATCCGCCTTCGGCAAACTTCTCCGCCGCGCGGACGACGCGCGCGACGAACACAGATACTGACGCTTCAACCGCCAACCGCACGTCCGCCTCATACGGCAGCACCGCGTCTTACAGCAAACCTTTGCCGTTACGTTGCAAAACCGCCGCGCGCGGCATAGAATCCTGCGCTCTACACCGCGTCGCAGATTCATGCGGCAGTTGAATGAATCAGGCAGTCATCGACAGCGGCGCACAGACTCTCCTTGATCAGTACAAAGGGACATGGCAAAACCAATTGACGCAATCATCATCGGCGCAGGTCATAATGGTCTCGTCACCGCGGCTTACCTGGCGCGCGGCGGCCTGAATGTCATGGTGCTCGAACGCCGCGAGGTCATCGGCGGCGCGTGCGTGACCGAAGAGATCTGGCCGGGCTATAAGGTGTCGACGCTCTCTTATCTTTGCAGCCTGCTGCAACCGAAAATCATCCGCGAGCTTGAGTTGCCGCGCTACGGCTTTCATCTTTACCCAAAAGACCCATCGTTCTTCACCGCCTTTCCTGATGGCCGCCACCTGTTTTTCTGGCAGGACATGGCGGCTACCCAGCGCGAGCTGGCGAAGTTCTCGAAGCGCGACGCCGAACGTTATCCAGATTACGAACATCAACTGGCGCGGCTGGCCGAATGGGTCGAAGGCCTGTTGCTGCGAACGCCGCCTAACATCATTCGCCGCAAGCTCGGCGACCTGATGGCGCTCGGTCGCCTTGGGCTTGAAACGATGCGTTTCCGCGACCCTGACGTGATCCACCTCGTCAAGATCATGACGCAGAGCGTGCGCGCTTATCTCGACGAGCGCTTCGAGTCCGAGCACATCAAGGCGACGCTTTCAACCGATGGCGTCATCGGCACGAACGGCGGCCCGTCGACGCCCGGCACGGCTTACATCATGCTGCATCACGTGATGGGCGGCGCGACAGGCGTGCGCGGCCTCTGGGGATTCGCGCGCGGCGGCATGGGCGCGATCAGCCGCAGCATTGCCGATGCCGCCATCGCGCACGGCGCGAGCGTTCGCACAGGCGCGGCAGTTTCACACATACTGATTCGCAACGGTCGCGCTTTTGGCGTCGCCCTCGATTCAGGCGAAGAGATTCACGCGCGCATCGTCATCTCGAATGCCGACCCGAAGACGACGTTTCTGAAGCTTGTTGAAGCGCAAGCCATCGATAGTGATTTTCGCGGCGAAGTCGAAAACATACGCATGCAGGGCTGCTCGTTCAAGATCAATCTGGCGCTCGACAGGTTGCCCGATTTCACCGCTTTTCCGGGCGCAACCCTCGGCCCGCAGCACAAAGCGACCATGCACATCTGCCCGTCGATGGAGTACGTTGATCGCGCCTGGGATGACGCCAAGGCGGGGCGATGTTCCGAGCGCCCGCTGCTCGAATTGACCATCCCGACGGCTTATGATGATTCCATCGCGCCGCCCGGCAAACACATCATGTGCATCTTCGCGCAGTATGCGCCTTACGGCTTGCACGACGGCGACTGGGATTCAATGCGCGATGTCTTCGCCGACCGTTGCATCGATCTGCTGGCCGAGTATGCGCCCAACATTCGCGACGCCATCATTCACCGTCACGTCGTCTCGCCGATGGATTTGGAGCAACAGTATTCGCTCCCCGGCGGCAATATTTTTCATGGCGACATGACCGTCGACCAGTTGTTCTTCATGCGCCCGGTGGCCGGTTGGGCGAAGTATCGCACGCCTGTCGAGGCGTTATACCTGTGCGGTTCGGGCACGCATCCGGGCGGCGGCGTGATGGGTGCGCCGGGTCACAACGCGGCGCGCGAAATTCTCGCCGACTGGCGCGGGCGCAAGCTTGCTTGACTAGAAAAGCGATTTGGAAAATAATCGTCGCGATTCGCGTAGCAGAAGCAACAAAGTAGTTTAACCCCACGACCTGCCGCGAATGCGAGATCATCGTTCGCGCATTCGCCGGTAATCCGTTTGCGACTATCACAGTCGGGTGCAGGCCGGTAGCAGCAGTTTGATCGAGCGGCCCGGCTCCTGGCTCAGAAGGAGAATAGGATGAGAAGGATTCTCGTTGCAGTGTTGATGCTGATGTTGATGAGCGGCATGGTGTTCGCGCAGAACAAGAACGCCGCGAAGCCCAAGAAACCGAAAATGCCGGCGGTGGATTGCTCGACCGTCGACGACGTGACGCTGGCCAAAAACGTCAGCGACCGGCTGGCGGCAGCGCCGTCGCTCAAAGGTCAAGCGATCACCGCTACGGCAGACGGCGGCGTGGTGACGCTGACCGGCAAAGTCAAAACCGGCGGCAACAAAGGCACGGCGACGCGCGTCGCCAAGGCCGTGAAGTGCGTCAAGAGCGTCACCAACAAACTCGAAGTCGAAATGAAGACCGCCGTGCCGAAGGGCAATAAGAACGGTTCGACAGCCTCAAAGAAAAAGAGCGCCAACAAGAATATGTAAACGGACTGTTATTGTCTCATAAGCCGTGCGGGGAGGCGTGTTGCCTCCCCGCTTCTCGTTTTTGGTGGATGCTTGGGAAAGAGAAAGCTTAGATCGGATTTCACATTGGTGTAGGGCATAGGAGAAGCGGGCTGTTTTGGAGTGCGGCGACTGGTCGCCGCTTTGTTGCTTACGAATGCTGAAAAGCGGCGACCAGTCACCGCACTCCAAATTGCACCGCTTGCCCTACATCCCATCGCAATCCGATCTAAGTGCGGAAGATGCTTTCGACCTTGCAACTGAATCCCGGCAACACCGAAGACACCACTTCGTCCTTCTCCGAATAAGTCTCCTGAAGCTTTAGCCTTTGGCCTTCGAGCAGATAAAGTTCTATGGTTCGTTGGTATGGGTCAACCACCCAGTATTCTTTCACTCCGTATTTACCATAGAGTTGGCGCTTGGCAATACGATCCCGCTTTTCGTTTTCGGCTCCGGGCGAAACAATCTCAATCACTAAATCAGGCGCACCGATTATCCGATCTCCAGAGGCAATCTCATCGCGTCTCTCATAGGTAATAAATAATAAATCTGGTATCACGCCGTTGAAATCGCTAAAGATGACGCCCGGTGTAGCCAGTATTTCTCCAATTGGATTGCGATCAAGATGACTTCTGAAAGCCGCAAAAAGGTTTCCTGATACGCGTTGATGCTTGAGATGGGGTGCGCGAGACACGAATAGTTCCCCCTCTATGATTTCATAGCGATTGCCATCGTCAGGCAAGGCATCGAGGTCATCTATCGTCAAAAGCGGCTCAACTGGCGTGCTCATAAAACCTCCGTGCTCTGCGATTCTAACACAGGCTCATCATACGGCAATATCTCGCAAGGCAGGCGCAGCGATCTAACGACCGACATCACCGGACGGTCGCACCATCGTCTCAAGCAAGTGCTCAAGTACGGCGGTCGGGTTCTTACAGTAACCGCTGTGTACTGGCGATGTCTGGATGATCGTGCTGCGCGGTGCAACGAGCCAGTGGAAGCGCTCGCGCTGTGATAAACGGCCAATCGGCCCGGCCTGCTCTCCGCCTGCACAAATCGCCGGGATGGTTTCCAGGTGTACGCGGATCGATTCGACGTCCAGTGTTGAATCAAGCGCCTTCAGCCGCGACTCATCCAGTTCAATGCGAGCTTCGAGGAAGGCTCTGGCAGGGCACGAGACGATCACGCCGACGTTGACGAACTCTTCACGCTCGACGCGGGGAACGACGCGAATGATCGCATAATCATAGGTGCAGTGATCGGGCACGAATCGCCTCCTCCACGAAAGCATGCGGGGCTTCCAACCGCTTCAGCAGATATTCAATGTAAGCATCGCGGTGCTGACCGCTGCCATCGAACGGCGAGTCGCCAACCAGCCATGCATCAGGAATCAGTCTAACGATGCTGTCAATAATCTCCGGCGTGATGCGCCCGCTCATTCGTGAATCGACCTCGTGGAGAGAGCCGGCGAGCCGCAGCAGGACGTGATCTTTGATCAAGGTAAAAGGGTCGCGGCTACGCTCGCGGTAGTTGCTCCAGGTATGGTGGAAGTAGAGCGCTGCGCCGTGATCGATGAGGTAGAGTCGGCGGTGCCACATCAGCATGTTGGTATTGCGTGGCGTGCGGTCGACATTGGTCACGTAAGCGTCGAACCAGACAATCGAAGAGGCAAGATCGGCATCGGGCTTTTCGGCTACCGGATCAAACATCACCGAGCCGGGCAGATAATCGAGCGCGAGATTGAGGCCGGCGCTTGCCCTGATCAGATGTTGAATTTCCGGGTCAGGCTCGGTGCGGGCGAGTTCGGGATCAAGCTCAACGAAGACAATCTCAGGCACCAGCAGCCCTGCGGCGCGGGCGAGTTCTCCGGCGACTAACTCAGCGATCAAAGCTTTCCGCCCTTGTCCCGCCCCGCTGAATTTGAGCACATACATGCCATCGTCATCGGCTTCGATGATTGCCGGCAGCGATCCCCCCTCGCGCAACGGCGTGACATACCTTGTGGCAGTTACGGTTTTCAAGCTCATCGACTGTTAAGTCTTCTGCGACAGATGGATTGTTCTATGCGATCATGCGATTCCCAAATGCCGCTTGATATGTTTGGCCAGTTTATCATCGACCTCGGTGTGTCTCGGAACAGGCTGCTTTTTGCCGTTAGCCGGATTGAGATAAATATCATGCTTTGCCCCGTGGCGATACAAAATGCATCCCGCTGCCACAAGCTGGCGAACCAGTTCGCTCCGCTTCATACGGCAATTTCTTTTATACGGTATTCCGTCGGCACGTCATCCATGACCATCAGTTGATAAGCCTCTTTGATATTCTCTTCCAACTCTTCCAGCGTTTCTCCCTGAGTCATAATCTCCGGGTATTCGAGCAACTTGCCTAACCAAAACCTATCGCTTTTCCAGTAGATCAAGGTGAGATTCTTGTTCATTGCTTCCTCCTTCGCTTATTCCAGCAACTTGCCTTTGTCGCCCGGCATCAGCAACTGGCGATGCACCCAGAGCGGTGCGTTGCCGTTGGCCAATAATTTGTCGTGAAATTCACGCAATGAAAACTCCTCGCGACGATAACGGCGGTAATCGTCGCGCAACTTCAAAATCGCCAGCTTGCCAACCGTGTAAACCAGATAGGTCGGATCGAACGTGCCGCGCTCGGCTTCGATGCGCGATGGCATTTCGCCCATATACGCATTCTCCATGAAAAACCGTGTCGCCTGATCGACCGTCATGCCGTCCGTGTGCTCGCGTATGCCGGCGACGAAGCGGCACAGACGCAACAACGCATCGGCAAGCTGCCCCTTCTTCAGCTTCGGATCATTGTTGCCGAAGCCTTCTTCAAACATCATCTGGTCGGTGTAATGCGCCCTGCCTTCGACGAAGCTGCCCGGCGCAATCGCCGAGGTCTTGCGCACAGGCGAGGCCACCTGCCGCAAATACATCCCCTGCACGAAGTGGCCGGGATAGGCTTCGTGAATTGAGGTCGACCACAATTGCGGGTAGTTGATCGAGGCGAGATATTCTTCCTTCTGCTTCTCCGTCCATTTCGGATCAACGTCGGTGATCAGATAACGAGCCTGCACCGAGCCGCGTTCAAACGCGCCCGGCGTCCACATGCTGGCGGTTGACCAGCGCATGAAATCCGGCGTTGCTGCGACGATGGGCTTCTGATCGGTCGGCAAAGTGACGATCTGCTTTTCCGTAATGAACTTCACCAATTCGTCAAGCTGCTTGCCGGCCTCTTGAACGAGCGTGCCGGCCTTCGGATGATCGCGTTGAATGTCGGCCCAGACCGCCTGCGCGTCGCGCTTTGCATCGATGCGCGCCGCCGTCTTGCGAAACTCGTCCTGCGTTTTGGTGAGTTCGCGGTTGGCGATCTTCAGCAGCATGTCGACGGGAATGTCTATGCCTTCATCGTAGCGCAGCTTGGCCTCATAGTTCTCTTTGCCGATGGCGAAGCTCGCCGCCGGGTCAGGCTTCGTCTCTTGAAGATGCTTAAGGTATCTGGCCAGCGCGTCACCCGCCGCCTTGGTTGATTTCTTGAAGTCCGCTTGCAGCTTGGCGTCTTTGACCGGCGCGAAGGCTTTGGGCAAATCGTTCTGCACGAAGTCGAGCGTTCCCTTGAAGCCTTCAATCGCAACTTTCAAGTAAACCGCCGGCGCGTTGCGCACGTTGGCTCTGGCGGCATCGATCAAACGCGGCACCAGATTTTCTTTGGCGATGATGTGGCGCAGACGCGAATCGAGAGGCGCATACTCGAACGAAGCGATTTGCAGCAGCGCGCCCGATAGCACGTCGTTGTAGATGCCAGGATTGCGCTCGAAACTCTTGATCTGCTCAAGCTCAAGCAAACGCGATTGCATGTTGGAGGCGAGAATCTGGTAATCGAGGATGTCCGACAGGCTCAGTTCGAGCGGCGGAATCTTTTGCAGCCGCGTCTGAAATTTCTTTATGGTAGCAATCTCATCATTGATAGCGGCACTGCTGAAATCTTCAAGATAGCCGTCCCATGCGTGCAGGCCGCTCGCCGCTGCGACTGTCGGATGGCGCGAATAAAGATCGCTGAGATACTCGTCCGCAAGTTTCGGGAAACCGGCTGCCGCGATTGCGCTCTTGTCTTCATCCTTCTGCCCACCTTTGGTGGGAAGGCAAAAGGCGACAATGAGAATGAGAAGCGACGCGGCGACGCGGTGGGGGAGAGACGCGGCGACGCGGCGACGCGGCGACACGGCGAGAGAGAAACATGAGGCTGCGAAGAAGCTAGGACGCCGTGTTCGGCATTCTGTTTGATTCAATCCCCTATATC
>JBBWZK010000469.1:0-26210 GCA_039648975.1 Blastocatellia bacterium | reverse complement strand
CAGAATCAAGATTATAGCGCTGGTTTCTGGCAGTTTTAGGCGGCTCTGCGTCGTCGGGTATTAATAAGGCTCAACGTAGGGGAGCCTGACGACCCTCACTATCCATTTTGGATAACACACTTAGTGGAAGGAAAGTTGATCTGTATCGGCATAACTCTCGCTTAAATTAGGCATTTTATTCGGAGCTGACGACAGGCACTTTCCATAAAGCTTCTTCTCACAGCAAGTTATCCGTTTTTCCACGTTCGCAGCCAATCACTTGCTTATCTAACCACCGCTCCTCGCGCGCCGTGTAGATCAACACTGAATCGCTATCTTTGTCCATTATCCTGCCTAACCCTATTCGTACTTCTTCTATTTGTGATTCGGTCAACTCCCCCTCGAAAACGGAATTCTGTACCCAGTTCAAATGCCGCTTCAAAAACTTGTGGACTTTGCCCACCCGTTTCACCTCAACATCATAAACTACAAGCACGTACATAGCCTGCCCCTCATCTTTCATTACCACCAGGCGCGGAATGCAACGTATGGCTCAGCATTGGTCAGGTGCTTGACCAGCTTATAACACTCCAGCCGGATCAGTCTCTCGTAGCTCACTTTCCGATGTAGCCGCCGATGCTCGATGGTGGTCTCCAATCGCGCGTCCCATTCTTTCAGAACCACCTTGCGGCCTGATTCCTTCAAGTAACAGCCATTCAAATCCTGGGAAAAATCCCGCTCGTTGATCTGCCGATTGTTAATCAGCTTGAACAGCAGCCGGTCTGCCAGTAGGGGTTTGAATATTTCAGCCAAATCGAGCGCCAGCGAAAAACGGCGCGCTCCAGGCTCATGCAAAAAGCTGATCGTCGGATTTAACTGTGTCCGGTATATCTGCGTGAGCACGGCTGCATAGACCAGACCGTTCGTAAATGAAATGAGCGCGTTGACCGGGTTATCCGGCGGGCGCTTCACCCGCTTAGTGAATTCTGCGCGCTCGCGCAGGATCTTTGAAAATCCCTGATAGTAGCAATGCCGTGCGCGCCCTTCGCAGCCCATCAATTCATTGATGTCTCCGGCTGCATCCAGCCGCAGCACTTCTGCCTGCACGCCTTCGGTCTCGGCTTGCAGGTCGAGCCCGCGTGTGCCGTAATAGCGCAGGTTGCGCAAGATGTTATGAAGCGCCGAGTGAATGAACTCGCGCGCAATCGCCAGCCGCAACCGGCGGTTGGCATAATGCCGCACCTGCTTAACCAGCACGAAGCCGGCGTTCAAATACTCGCGCGGGTAAAACGATCCGGAGTAGTAGCCGTAGTAGTTGAAGAAGTGCACAGGGACTTTATGCTGCGCCAGGAAGTTCAGCAGACGCGCGTTCAATTCCAGTTCACCGAACGCCCACAGCGCGTCGACATCTTCGATGGGAATGACGCGGCGCTCGCCGACCCTGACCGGCGCGTCTGCGGTTGCGGCGGTCTCTTGCCCGGCAAGCGTCTCGTCGCCGGAGACGGCTTCAGGCTCAAGCGCTAGATCGCCCATCTCGTCGGCCAGCATGTCCACCACACTGTCTTGAGCCAAAGCCGGAGACGCCTCGTCTCCTCTCTCGTCTACTGGCGAGTTCACCTCGGCGAGCGGGGTCTGGGGAGAGGTATCGAGCGAAAACAATTCTTCAATGACGCTTTTTTTCGCCGCACCATTTTGCTGTTCCGCTTCAGCCGACGGCTCGAAGCAGAGCGTGTTATCCTTGCGCCGCAAGCGGCCTGAGCGTGTCAAATAGTAATGTCTAGCCATAATCAACTTCCGCTTTGAACTACCCTGAAATTTTGCTGGCAATCGCGCTTATCCCCAGCAGAGTTCGGCATAGCTGCAAGACCGGCAGATCTTCATCCACTCGACTGCGGGCGCGTGCTTGAGAGTGACGATGCGCTGCATATCCTTGAGCGTCTGTTCGAGGCGCTGTTGTTTCTCTGCGGTCAACTCGATAGTTTTCGTCTGCCGCAGCTTCGGATAATCGATCTGCCCGCGCAAGTCCTCGACGCCCTTGAGCTTCAGGTAGTAGAGGTAATAGAGGAGTTGCATCTCGTGGGCTTCTTCCATCTTGTCTGTAAGCTTGACCTCATGTATGCAGCCGTCTTCGCGCCAGTCGAGGACGATCTTGCCATCGATGTCGAGTTCCTTTTTGCGCCGCGCATAAGCGTCTTCGTGAACCAGGCGGCCTAGGTGAACGCGGTCATGCTCGTGCTCCATCTGCACGCCGTGCGCGAACCACCAGAGCTTCTTGTGGCAGATGAAGTAGTAACCCACCTCCGTGCCGGTGAAGGTTGGAAGCGGAATTGTTGTGTCAGTACCTTCCATAATTCGGGTATCACCCATCTGAACTAGCATTCAATGATTCGATCCTCTTATTGCCCACGAGAGGGCAGAGCCGTCATGTAAAATTATCCGAATGTGCTGACAAATCAAGACCGATATCTGAAGAATAGTACAAAGTAGTTACATACTCACGTAATGTTTTATTGTAGTAAAGGGCACCCATCTTTTCGGCTTTAAACTTTTGCCTTACGCGAATTGGCACAAGCAATTGATCTGCTTCTAAATAACGCTGTGTTTTTCGCCGCTCGGTAAACTGGTCGAGCAATACATCAGGCAGCACTTCGATCTGCCCATCACTTTTATCGAGAATCTCATCAGTCCAAGCTCTGTAAGTTCCGGCAACTATCTCACGATGAAAATTGTTGATAAGCCGATTTGTAATTCCTCGATTAAAGTCATCCAGGCTTGCGCCCGTATACCCTGTGCCATAAACGGCGTCAACAATTGTTGTGAGTTGCGCTTCGGTCAATGTATCCACACTACGAAGTTGCTCAATAGTATGGTCAGTTAACGTTTCATCGTAAAGATAGCCAGCGGAAGGCCCGGCAAAGACTATGACGGGCGCAGGTGCAGGCCGATTGCCCTTTCGATTGATGCGCCCCAGACGCTGCCCTAAAGCATCAGCCGGCGCAGGCTCTGTATATCCTCGATCATAATCAATGTCCAATGAGACTTCGACTGCTTGTGTTGCAACAAGCACGCGCGGCTTCTCTTTGCTCGTAATAGTTTGTTCGATGCGATTGCGATCCTCAGAATTAAACCGCGCATGTAGCAGCATTGTAGAAGAACCGAAATCTTTGCATAGCTTCCTGTATGCCTCTTGACTGGTGGCGACGTGATTGCAAACTACTAGCGCAGATTCGCCACTTTCTTTGATTTCATCGGCAATGCGTGGCAACCCTTCTAACAATGAGCCTTCGCGTACTTTGATTAAGTGGCGCACCTTGCCGCAAACCTCACTGTCCATCTCATTCATCGGGTCGGGAGCAACGATGTGAGATTCATTAATGCCTGCCTCAGTGCTAATTATCTTTTCAAGGAACTGTGGAATCGTTGCCGATGCAAAGAGAACACGCGCACCCATGCGTTTAAGCAATCGAACCGTCGCTAGTGTCAGTCCTGCAAGCAGAGGCTCGAAGGCGTGAATCTCATCGAATACAAAACAAGCGCGGTGGAACTCTGCCAGTCCTAATTCCCATCCACGTCCGCACAGAGCAAAACGCAATATCTGATGAGGGGTGCAGACGCGAATGGGGTGATACATCTCACGCGCGAGGCCGCTTAATAAACGTGCGGATTTGTTGCGCCGTTGTGGCAAGTCGTCTTCCATCGAGCGAAATAGATAATCCGCATTGCGATGATGTAGCACTCCCACACAGTTTCGCTCGTGTGCAGTATCATTGTTAAATATTTTCCTGAGACGATCAGCCATAGCGTTAATGCTTGCTGTGTATGGCAACACGTAAAAGAAGCGCCCATTCTCAACCTGGTTACGCGCCGCCCACAACAGAGCGGCTAGCGTTTTGCCTGATCCTGTGGGAGCCTTCAGGATCGCGTCGCCTTCCATTTCAGCAGTGCGACGTTGAAAAGGCAGCAACGACTTTCCCTCTGGCAGTTCAGATTCCAAAATGCGTGGGGTTGCATCGGAGATACGAGGCACATCAAGCGGCTTGAAATGATTTCCAGTTCGAGTACCGCGCGCTGATGCCATGTGGTCGCTCGTTATCAAAAGGCCCCGCAAAAGACTTGCTCGCTCTTTATCTCTGTTGGATATTCTCTCTTGGTAATTTGATTGGCGACGCAACCAAATAGGCTCGATTCCCAAGTCCCGTAGAGAAACTTCGCGAGTGAGCGACTGCTGGTCAAGCTTCAGCGACTTGGCGAGGCGAGCAAGCATATCGCTTAATGACCCAAAGTTCGCGCGCAATTCTGCTAGCATCTGCTGCCATACCTCATCCGAAAGAAATCCGAAATCAGGAGGCAGTTCACTCCACGGTAAACACTTTTCGCCTTCCGTATTGCTGTCGCGTGGAATGCTGTGATGATGAGTCAGGATTGCGAAACGCGCGCAAGCATCCAGGCGAGGATTGAGGTGAAAGGCAATTGCTGTAGAAAGCGTCTCGTGCCTGTGTCCCCAAAGATCATTCTTATTGCGTAGCATCCGCTGAAACCCTGTCGCAGCTTTTCCCAAGTCGTGATAAGCGCACGCTTCGACCAAGATTTTTTCAAGAGCGGCTCGTTCATCAGGCGAAAATGGCAATCGTCTGCAAACTGCCTTCGCCGTCAATGCAGTAATAATCGAGTGTGCCAGAAGATACTCGCCCTCTGCTTCTGCTCTCGCTTTGTCGGCGCTTTTTGCCCAGAGCTTGCTATGAGATTGATCCATTTTCCTTCAATCCTATGACGATGGATTAAGTTTTACGCCATCAGCGAACGAAGATAGATGGCTTCGTTTTCAGCCGACCCAGCTACGCGAAAAAGATCGCCGCGAGCGATTTGCGCAGGTGTTTCATAGCGCACTGCTTGAAATTTTGAGATGCGACCAACCGACCGCGTAAAGCCGGTTTGATCATTGCGCAGGTAATCAGGCAGTGGAAGAATTACGCCCGTAGCACCCGGCTGTGGGAATGGAACGAGTGTTCCTCTAACGATACCGGTGGCGCAGGGCTCGGCCTCTATCTCTTCGACGAGCGTGATCCAAGCAAGGTCTTGCGAGCGCCCCAAACAAGGCACGTTCGCCGGCGTGTCAAACGCCGGGCGCAATGCGATATTATCAAGGTAAAGATCAAGGGTTGGTCTTACATGGAATTGACGCTTTGCGATACCTGGAACACTTTGCGACTTTAACCGTCCATTCTTATCCATCTCAAGACGGCGCGAGGTCTCAAGATCGTAGCTTGTCCCCGTGCTACGAAAGATATAACCGATGCGAGTTTCATCTGGCGCAATTTGACGACCGATCAGATTGCCAATCAATCCTAAAATGGTGCTGTACGGCGGCAACGGTGCCGTCAGACCCGTTCCTGAATAGATTAGCGGTAATCTAAATGTCGCCGTCCAGCCTTCGAGGCGTGCATGAAGCAACTTCATCGTCTGAGCCTCCATTCATCCAAGCTCTATCAATTGCTCGGTCAATCCCTCAATAGCCTTGATTGGACTTGAAAGGCGCACATCAAAACCTTCGGCCCCACCATCAAGTTTTGCTCCTCCTTCAATCCAGGATCGAACCTCCCGCTCGCTGTCCGGGTGCAAATAGCCGTCGCGCACTCCGATGAAAACAGGTGTCACGATACGCGGGCGATAATCATCAAGCGTTTGTTTAAGAGCGTCGAGCTTAATGGCAGGCTGTCCATC
Organism: Blastocatellia bacterium; assembly: GCA_039648975.1. Lineage (GTDB taxonomy): Bacteria > Acidobacteriota > Blastocatellia > UBA7656 > UBA7656 > DATENM01. The sequence goes on along the minus strand of JBBWZK010000469.1, from coordinate 20,510 downwards.
TTGCTCTTTAAACAGATCGTTGAAGATCAAGTTTCCGCAATTGAGGCCCGCGACGATTATCGCTTTCGGCGAGACGTCTGTCCCGAACTGTGCCTGCTTCGCTCCACCCCTCAACACGGCAAGCGCACGCAGAATCATCGTCGCCCGGTCGCGTCGCTTGTTGTCTGCCACCTCATATATCTCACGTCCGTCGTTGCGTTTGATTGCATTCTCAGCTGAATATTTGGCAACAAGCGATGCGTCAAGTTCTATGCGGTCGCCTTCGTTGCGGAAAACGCCGAGCCGCGCATAACTCAATCCAAAGACACCTTGCAATTGCGTGTTGTAAAACTTCGTCTTATAGGGCAAAGGCGAGCCTTCTTTCAAGTGGACGAACCCTTCATCCTCGCCTTGCCATCCATTGTTGCGAAGTGATTTCAGAATAGAAGAGGAGAACGGCGATGGGCGCATGACAGCTTTTGTTTTTTCCGCCTTTTGTTTTCCTTTACTTTTCGCTGGCGCGCTTTCGCTCAACGCTTCAGCATCTGCTTCTGCATCAATATCTTCTTCGATTGCTTCCGTATCTTTGGCTACACGACCCTGCCCCTTTTCAGCGCGCATATAGCCGAATATGTCATCTTCAGCGAACTTGATAGGGTCCATGTCAGTCCCGATCTTGTCGGGATTGCCACGAGCATTGAGACTCAGCGCGCGCAATTCGGCAGCAGGCTCTTGGGGGTTCTCCTGCTGAAAAGTTAACCGCAACCACCGCCTCCATGCCTGGGATGAAACATAAGGAACACGGTTGCGACCATCGGCAAAAGTTTTTGGGATAACCGCATTCTTATCTTCACCTGTATCAAGACCCGCGCCGTTGAGAAATGCGCCTTCGGCTTGGATAAGAAATGTGCCAGTAATGTGCGTCAGTTTGCTTTCTTCATTTGCAGCCATATCATAGCTCCTTCTGTGAGTTTATTGCTTCTCTGTCATCTGCTGGGCTTCCCTATACAGGTTTGCGATTTCCAATCTAAACTGGAAGCGCAATTCGCCTGTTGCTTCACGTCCTTGCTCGTCGCGGCAGAGCGCATCCCAATCTTTACATTTGTACTCAGGCTGCGTCTCGGCCAGTTTGCAAAACCAATCGCGCAGGTCGCCCGTTGTGATTTTGCCACGACTGAAACCATCCACGATGTAACGCTTGATGTAGCGCAAGCCGCGCGACTTGTCTTTGCCGCCTTGTCGCTCGAGGAAATAATTGAATACATCGTGAGCAAAAGTTCTGATCTTCTGATTTGTAAACATTACCAGGTCTCCATCAGTTTTTGCGGTGGCTTCTTCCAAATGGGGTTCTGCAGTTGATTGGTTAGCATGATGCAGGTAAAACCAGAAAACATCCCATCCATTGGAAGAGATGCGAATGGCGTTGCCAGATTTGAGCCACATTTGCTTTGCTTGCTCAGATGCGGCAACTACTGCTTCTGTCAAATTCGCTGCCGGAAACAAGCGCACGTATTCATCAAGGGTGAATTCCCCATTTTCCGCCAAGCTCGCAAAATAGCGCCGCAGCGACACGCGTGTCGTTTTGTCTTTGGTCCATCTTGGGTTTTCCTTCAGCACTGCGGCCAATAATTTCTTCTCGTTTTTATCGCCAGAGTTCAACCGAATATGTATCTGTGAAGCCAGCCGTTCAGCGACACGCAATGCGGCAAGCGGACGCGCTAACACATGCGTCTGATAGAGTTCGTAAAGCGATTTTGAAGTTAGTTGCTGATCCGTTGCTTCTTTGCGAGCGTTCTGTGGATAGAATCCTGCGTAATCTCTCTGGCCTTCTATTGCAGTCAGCAAATGCGTATTCGGCTTCTTCGGGTCTTCCCGCTTCAGGAGATTTTGAACCTCGGTGTAATGGGTGCGCGCGGCTTCCCACAAGAACTGTAGAGCAGGGTTCTCAATCTCTGTGATATTACAATCAGGATTCGCGCCAGAGTTGCTGAACGCCCAAATGTTGAGCGAAACATAGGGGGGCAGATTCAACATAACTCGATCTTGCTGAAGCTGTCGCATTCGCTCAAGAAGAAGAATAGCGGCAGGAGTTGCGCCCTGCCTTGATCCCGGAACCAATACCTTATCTTCTGTTCGCGCCATCTCCAGGCGATTTCGTGTCTCCCGATATGTATCTCGAACGAAGTAGAATGAGAGAAGCGGATCAGTAAATTGAAAGCAGGCTAGACTGCCGTTGAACATAATCGCGCCAAGTGGCAACCATTGAATTGCCAGCAAGCAAAAAGCACAGACGCGCGGCGAGCGACTGGCGGCAGGCAACGCTTGCGCATCGTTGCCCAAGCTGCCTGCAAGTGGAAAGTAGTCCCGCCCGATTCGGTCAAGCACACGCGTGGCAGGTCGGTCGCCACAAGACTCACAATCCAGCATGGTATCGGAGGACAGATTCAATAGTTCATCGCGCAGATTCATCAATGTTTGAATGTAGGCTTTCCAGCCCTCGTCTCTGTCATCAAGATGTCCGCGTTGTTTAGTCTCGTACATCCACTTGTTTGTGCTTGAATTGACTAACGCTGAATTAGTACAAACCATGAAAAATGAGTTGAGTTGGCGGTTAGCTTGCGCCAGCCAAATACCGTCGCCCAAAACTTCTTCAACCAATTGCGGACTAAGTGAATCTACCGGCTCACCATCACGCAGATCGATTGCTCGTGCCTGCATTGTATATAAGCCGGTATCTACGAAAGGATTTCCTGTAGGTAGAATTGTTGTTGTCATTTAGATTCTGCCATCCCAAAGCCCATCGAGTTTCGAGAGCCGAAGCCGGTCTCATATCCTAACTCGATTAATTTTTTGCTGCCTTCTATCGTAAATGGAGCAAGCCAGCCGCGCACTTTGGTTCCTTCGCTGAGTTCGATTAACACCGAGGGTCGCCGGTTGCGTTTTGTAGCGTCCGCAATATACTCCTTACTCCATTCCCAATGCAAGCCATCAGTCACAGGCGCACGGCCATAGAGCGCCTCGTACTTGCGCGCCAGGTTGCGCTCGATGACGCCTGACCAGTCGTCTTCCAAACTCAAATACCGCACGCGGTTCTGCTCGTCACGCACCGACTCGGTTATCGGCGCGAGCGCACGGAAGCTCATTCGCCCGGTGAACTTCGGCGGCGCAAGCGTCTCGGCTTCGGCAAGCGTGAACTCGCTGCCGGCAATGTGGAACCGCTCGCTCTGGAATAACCCCGATACGAAATGCTCGATGAACTCGCCGACCGGCGAACTCACCTGTAGCGTCATCTCAGGCGATTCCAGCAACAGACGGTCGCCAACCACCCGCCGATTCTTCACAAATAATCGCGAGAAGGTAAACAACTTGAAACGCCGCCGGTCGGCTTCAAAGCCTTCGTCGTGCAAGCGCGCCGCGAAGGCTTCCGAAGCATTGCCTATCGTGCGATAAATCAATCCCGCTACCGCGTGGTTGTAGTTCAACGGCAACATCGCGCCGCGCTTCGTTGCCAGAAATGTCAGCTTGACTCGCATTCGATCCAACCCTTCACTCAATATAGACGCCGTTTGCCGGCTTGCTCATGCCAGTTTTTCAGGGCCGGCACGAAAAATCCGCAGCCCAGGTGACGGTGATTGCCCAGTCCTTGCTCCTGGAGCGCGATGGAGTTCTCTTCGCTCAGATCGTGCAGCGTTAAGGCAAAGCCGATTACACTTCGCCGGCCAGCGCGAAATCGCCGCTGCGGGCCTATGTCGATCTCGTCCGCAATGCCCATCTCATCAAGTCGCCAAACCAGCGCATCGAGAAATGCGCCCGCCGTAGCGCAGCCGTTGATCACCACGCACTTCGCGTAGAGACTTGAACAGGGCCGGAGCAGGGAAATCTCCGGCGTCCCCAATCTCACCGGATGGCTGCCGACCTGTAGCCGCCGGTGGGCAAGCTCTAACATCAGCGACACACGGCTCTGTGGCAGACGCATCCGCAAACGCGCCGGCAGAACATTGGGAATCGCGATGCTGGATTGCCTGACGCTGCGCACGTCTTTAACCAGCAGCCAACCGGCGCTCGCCGCTTCCGGGATGAGCCGCGAGATGGCGCGGAACATTGCCTGCCCGTGATCGCACGGCAGCGCCACACCCATCAGCGGAAATCTCAATTCTACGTAGACCACCGGACTGCCTCTCATTTGGAGTGCTGCGACTTGTCGCAGCTTTTAGCCTTTGCCAAGACGCAAAGCGGTGACAAGTCACCGCACTCCAAAATTGTAAGTTAAATCATGTAATTCCGCTTTGACGAGGCCGGGCGAATCTGCACGATGAGCGGATGCGGGTACTGGCTCGAAACCATGATCGCTCGGCCTTTGCCAAGACTCGGCACATCTTCCCAGATTGCTTCGTTCACCGTGCCCGCCGCTGCCTTCAGCACCCGCAGATTCTCAGCCCCGGTCGTCTGGTGGATGATCTTGTTATTGGCCAGCTCAAACAACTCTGACGGCAGATGCTGCGGCGACTGCGTGACGAAGTGGAGCGCCAGCCAGCGCTTGCGACCGCGCCGCGCGATTCTGCGCAACTGGTCGAGCGTCTGCTCCATGCGATCCTGCTTCTCGCGCGACACGAAGCCGTGCGCCTCTTCAATCGTCAGAAACACACGGCGCTTCGTATTTTCCTCTTCGCTCAGGCTCATCTTGTAGTGGTACATTCGCGCCAGCAGATCGGCGATGACGATGTTCACCACCTGCTGCTCACGCGAATCGCTCATATCGATGACCGACAGATGACCCGGCTCGCTGAGTTTTAAGACATCGAGCGGCGGCGCGTCCTTGCGATCAAAGAGACGCATCATCTGAAGTTCGCGCAGCTTCTTGCGCAACGCGCCGAATGAAGCCACGTCTGGCGCGTCTTGAATGAGCGGCTCAAGCTGGTACTTGTGGCAGTAGATTTCTAATCCCTTCTCAGCCGCATCGCCATCACCCTCCGCCTCGGTTTTATCATCGTCTGACGCTTTGCGCTTTGATTTGGCGGTTTTCTTATGCTCGCGCTTCCAGTTGTAATATTGAAATTCCTGGTCGAGCATCTTCAGCAGCCAGGCGAGCGTGATGCCCGGATAGCCCATTGAAAGATCGATGTCTTCGCTGTCAATCGCCGGCGCGTTGCCTTTCTGCTTGCGGGCGATCTGAATCGCCTGCTCGTAGAGAAAAGTGAATCGCGTCTGCTGCGCCGTGTTCATCTCGGTGATCTCCATGACAATCTCCGGGCTGAGCGAATCGAAGGGCACGGAAAACTCGACGGCATCGTCGCGCTTCGATTCCGCAAGCGGTGGCCGGTAGACCGTGATGCCCGGCACACCACGCGGTATGCGCTCGAACGGTTTCAGGTCTTCATTAATGTTTGCGGCGCCCGAAGGCTGATCCATAAAGATGTACTCGCCTTCCGGATCGACGACGACCTGCGCGTAACCGGCGGCGAGGGTTTCTTCGATGAACACCTGGCAGGTGTTGGTCTTGCCGCTGCCGATAGTGCCAACCGTCAGCCAGTTGCGCGGCACCACGCCTTTGTTCTCGCCATCAATTTGCACAAAGATGGCCTCGTAATTATCGAGCAGTCCCATGCGGATGTTGCCGCCCAGGTTCAGCATCGCCGCCATCATCGTCTCGTCATAAGGCAGCACGGGTGAAGCCGGATGCGGGCGGCGCGTTGCCCCCGAAAGCGAGCCGCTGCGTTCTTCGCCAAGAATTTCAATCTGCACCCAGCCGTGATACTCCGGGACGGCGAGCACTTTGCCCTGGCCCTGATTCAAGATGATGAATTGCACGGGCGTCGAATCACGCTTGAGCGCGTCGGGGTTGTAGAACGGCCCTTCGACAATGCGGCCGCTGTAGCGGCGCTTATCCTTCGTGCTGACGATGTGAACGTACATGCCGCGATGCACAATCGGCAGGTCGTTGCCGTGCACCAGCGCCTGCACGATATGGCTTTTCACCGCGCTCGGATCGAAGTGGACGAAGGCAATCGCGCCTTCGGCTTCGGCAGCGCGGCGGGCGAGGTCTTCGTTTTCAGGAAGCGAATTCAATTGCTCAATGGCGGCAGCGACTCTGGCCGAATGCGGCCCTTTGCGGTTAGCGGTCTCTTCACTGGCGCTGGACATGGTTCACCTCCTGTCAGTCGCGTGTTGATCGCTCGGCCTGATACATGCCGCTGCCGCCTGAGGCGCGGGCGAATTCGGCATTCAAATGGTTCGTGTACTCGCCGGGGCGGAAGGTGCCGGAGCAGTACTGGTCGGCGAGGTCTACCAGCAACGGAAAGCCGCGCGGGCCGGTGTTGGCGGCGTCGGCCAGCAGCATGTGAACGGCTTCAGATAAGCGGTCATGGTTACAGTAGAAAACATAAGGCGGGCTCATCGCGTGGGCGCGCAGCACGCCTTGAACGACTTTGCGACCGTGCCGGTCTTTGAAGTCGTTGAAGACTTCTTTTTGACTCTTGCCGCCATACTGCGGTATCGCCGTGTCGGTGTAGTGAGCCTTATCGAGGTAGTGGTTCAATATCTCTTCGCCGCTGCGCACGACAATGTACTCGCCAGCGTCAAGCGCCAGCCCGAGCGAAAGCAGATCGCGATGCGAATCGTGCGAGACAATCGTGGCGTAAGCGCCATCTTCGATCAGCGCGCCGATCAGCTTCAGACAGGGCAAAAGGATGTGCTGACGGCCTGAGCCGCTCAACATCTCGTGCGGGAAGAGTGTTCCCTGAATCAGCTTGAAAGTTCCGGGCGGCGTGTCTAACAGCACCTGCCGCTCTTTGTAAGTCATCAGCGCATACAGAAAGATGTTGGGGATCTTGTTCTTTAACTCTTCGCCGCGCGAGTTAAGCGCCGCGACGATGTCCGCCGCGCTGGTGTTGCGGGGAAGCTCTTTGCCCCAGTGCATGATGTTTGACACGAACTGGCCTGTGGTTCCCTGATAGCTAACTCTGGAGATGGCGATCTGCGCGCCAACCAGACTCAACGTTTCGTATCTGGCGAGCGTGCCATCAGCAGCGACCACCTCGCCGGTATAGAGGCGCTTGCGCTGGAGGAGTTCAATGTAACGCGGGTCTGCCTTTTCCCATACGAGCTTGCCGGCACGTGCCAGTTCCGGGAAGAAGACTTCGCGCAGTTCGCGGCGCACCTGCCCGTCCGACTCGACAACGCGACTGACCGCCGCGCGAGCCGCCGCCGGCATGGTTTGATAATACTCGCCCGGCGGCTGCCAACTGGCCGGATCAACGATGCTCTCGAAGTCGAGACTGTTGTCGAAGGTCTCATCGACTGCCGATTCCGAGTTATAGTTGGTTGCGCCTTCCTGGTCGACGGCGAGCATGCGACATTACTCCCTTCGCGTCGTATGGCGATCAATAGCGTGAGCCGAAGACGGATTCGATTGACCGCATCTGACTCTGAGTGCTCAAAATGTTATACAGCGTTTATCGGCGATTTTCTCGCGATGGTAAAAAAAACTTACTGCCCGTTCTTGTCCGAAGAAGCCAGCAGCGCTGAGAATAGTCCCTCTACGGCATTCGGCTGCGGCGCAAGGTAGTGCCGCAGGTCTTCAAAGTAGCTTCCGGCGATTCGTCGCGGTAATTGGAACTTTTCGTCAAGCAGAGTCACGAATTGTGATTGATCGTTCGATTGGCATAGCGGTGAAACGACATCCCATGGCGCAATCAGTTCGCGCGCAAACAGATCGGCCTGAATCTCGCGCTCAACGGTCTCAGGGCGGATCGCCTGACCTCTATTCATGATCGCTTTAGGTCGCGGCGGCAGTCCCTTGATAAACGCGTATAACTCAAGCCGCGCGTCGCACTCGCGCCAGGCGAAAGCGCGCTCAATGGCTTCTTTCTGTTCAGGCAATGATTTGCGCCAGAGTTGCTGAACCCGGAATACGTCCGCGAGGAAATGGCCCAGTTCGTGCGCCAGCACATAGTTGTGAGCTTGAGGCGATAGATGGTCGCGAATAAAGATGATGTTGCAGGGCGGCCCAATGTGAAGCAAACCATAAAGCTGGCGATCAGCTATCGAGATGACTGGCGACTGAGCTTCACCACCCAGTATGCAAAGGTAGCGAAAGACTTCGCGGATGGTGAGCGGTGACATTCTTATAATTGGAATTTCCAGGCCGTAGGTAATGATGCGTTCGACATCTCTAGGCAACACCGCTATTTCGCTTTCCGGTCGTTCGGCCAGAAGGTCATTGAGCGCAGTCATCATCGAAAAAACGCGCTGCATCTGCGGGCTATCGCGCATTGCATTCCTTTCCGTCAATTCATCCGGCAGAGCCAGCAAGGGGCACAACCGAGCGCGCGAAGGGAAACGAGTTCACTTTGTTTTTCAGCCTCGCTGCCTTTGTGGTTGTGTTGATTACTCCAAACCTGCTTCTTCATCAAAAGCGGCTTGATAATATTCTTGAATAGCCGGGCGACCTGCAGTGCGCTCAAGACTGCGCGCCAGAATCATTGCCTGCACAAAAGCTATCGGGTTTTTCAGATGGCAGCTTTCGGCAATCCGATGGGCATCACGCGCGAGCACCTGGCTTTGCGGTCGCGGCATGGATTGAAGCCGTCGAAACGCTATCTCATCGGCGCCAAATTCGTTCTGCTGCTCAACCGCCGTGACGCCCTGACGCTCGCGCAGCAGGTCGAGCCAGTAGCCGACAAAACCAGGCTCATCCGCCGCATAGGCATACCAGGAGGCCATGATCTCTTCGTCGCCAGTATGGTCTCTGCTATTCATGATCCCCTCGCCTTTACTCGCTTATCAAATCGTTGGTTTCATAGCCCATCTCCTCGGCTAAAGCTTGCAGCTTGCGAAGCAATCGAGCTTTCACATTCTTTATGTCCTGCCCCGCGTGCTTGATCGGACCATAACGAGCCAGGACTTGAGCGAATGCCTCTTGTTGCTTTTCACCCTGCAAGATCAGGCGGAGAAACTCTTTCTCTGCGCCCTCCAGCCGTTTCATCGCCGTGCCGAAAAACTGATCGCGCTCGATACGCCGGTTAAGCTCTACCGTATCTATAAGGTTATACGCCGGGAGAGGCAGGTTTTCGCACGCCGAGTCCTGAAACTCTTTGATTTTCTTCAAAGCCTGGTAAAGGCTCGCCAATCGCAGCTTGATCAAGTGAATGGCGTAGGTGGTGAAACTGGATTGATCCGCGTCGTAGCGTTCGTGATGACAAAGAATTTCTGCGAGCACGCCGTTGACGACGCTTTGGACTTCATCTCGTGGTAAATTCGAGTAATGACTCCATGCCCAGCGCACCAGTTGCGGCAAGACCAGATGGGCGATTTCATCCTTCGCAATCGGGTCGCCTTGCGCAAAAGCGGATAGCTGTTGAGCCGTCGGCTGCTGAAACGCACTTTCATCCATGAGGTCTTACCGCCCGTCAATTTAAGTGAGGGGCGCGCTTGAAAATCAAAATGTCTTCTTCGGGATAGGCTCGCGTATCGCTTCGCTCGGCGGATGAGAAGCGGCCCGTTTTCTTGTCTCTCGTGCTGACCAGGACGCGCGCCGGGACTTTGCGGACGATCTTTCGTTGCAACTCAAATCCCGCGGCAAGGGCCATCTCTGAAAGCGCCGCCGACGTCGGTATATTGATCCCGCGCTTATATGAATCACCGATAATCAGGACAAGGTATTTGCCTCTCGCCGTGACGCGCGCCATCTCTCTGATGGCAGGCTGCATATCCTGAAAGTAATATCGCAATGCTCGGACTTCCCGATCCACTGTATTGGCCGCAGAGCCCCTGCACAGGCCAGCTAATTTTGCTAATGCAGCATCTGCTGTTTTAGATCCTGTAGATGAGTTGGAATCACCGCTTTCACGGGTAGAGATGCCCTTTCCGCCAATGCAGGCATGGCGCAGATCCTTCGAGTCAATGATCTGATGTCTCTCAAACCACAGTTGCGTCAGTTGATGGAGTTCGAGGTACTGGTAGCAGGTCGCATAAGGCGGGCTGGTAACGATCAAGTCAAGCTGGCCATCACTCAGTCGCAACTGTCTCGCATCTTGAAGCTCAATGGCACAGGACGAGGACACCGCCGATGGGCTAATCTGTGAACCAGTCAAATCTGCCCAGTAAAGATGGCTGCGGCGGAGCATGTCGCGGACCTGGCGGCGAAAGCTGTCCAGCGGATCGCTCAGAGTCTTGGTGAGGTCCTTCTGCGGCTTCGTACTTCCACTGAGCCAGATTGAGCAGCCGCGCAGAATGTTGGAGAAGGCGCATAAGAAGAACGTGCGCATCAAGGGGTCGCGCAATCGAGTAATCACTTGCAGGAGTTGCTCCAGGGTTGCTCGGTGGGCGGTTGGGAACCAGTAAGCCAGCCGTTCTTCGGGACTGGCTCGCGCCACGTTGATTGCCTGGATCGAGGCTTTCTCATCTGTTGTCAGAGCGCGCCTGCCGACCTGCGGCAAACTATCGAGTTGTTTGTCTAAGCGTCGCCAAGAATTCTTAATCTCCTGTGGGTCTAAGGGATTACATTTCGCTTCGCTGATCAGCAGTGCCACCGGATTGATATCTGCTCCCCAGAAGGCCCGCCCGGTACGAAGCGCCTCGATGCCAGTCGTCGCTGAACCGAGGAAGGGATCACCGACAAGCGAGTTTGCCGTCGAGTAGCTTTCGATAAGGCGGCGCACCAACTGTGGAATGAACTTGGCCGGATAACGATGGTAACCGTGCGGGCCCCACAGGGTTTGCGAGGGCTTCAGATTCGCGAAGGACCAGTCTACTTCCTTATTCGGTTCTTTCCATTTGTTAGCTTGGCCGTTCTTAACAGAAGTGTCTGATACGTCGGGCATACGCGTACCTCTCGGTTGGGATGGGTACTGCAAGGAGCTTTACTCATTTGAAGGCTTCGTGCTGCTATAAAACAACGGAGCCTAAATAGATAATTACCCTGGCTATCTTCGGGCAATTTAGACGGGCGGCTTGAATTGCCCATGCTGGAGCGCCAGAACTTCTCGTTTGGCTGGTTGGAGTATATAACTTCAATCTAACCTGTCAACCCAATTGTTATGCTGTTTACATACAGCCACCAGTCGATAATCGAAAGCCAGACTCATCAGGATGAGGCCGCCCGGATCAGGCGAAGACTCTTGAGGTAACGACGCATCTGAGAAGGCTGAATGTTCAACTTGTCAAAGGCGAATACAAGAATCCTGTGAGGGGCAGGTGCGCGCTCCCGAACCGGTGGCTGAAGTATGCAAAGCAATCAAGGTTGGGTAGTGGATAAATCAGGTGGGACACCGTGAGGAGTTATAGCGATGCAGAAACAAGCATAGGCAAATCTCATGTAGCCTATCCGCTATCAATCGCGTCTTCGATTCAAGGAGACCCCATTTTGAGGCTTTTATTTTCATGGGTTTAAGTGCCCATTCCGGCTAACCTCTCTGTTTCACCCCAAAATCTTTGAAACCTGACGAGCATCATTGATTGGCAGCTCATCGCCGGCGCACTTACAAGCCGGCCTTGCGCAACTCGTCTTGCAGGGCCGGCAGGTTCTTGTGCGATTCACGCAAGACTTTGATGTATTCCGCCCAGGCCGTCTGGTCATGGAGTTTGATGAACAGCAGTTTGACTTTTTTCAAGGTGCTGGCGGCCACGCTGTACGAGCCGCGCGAGCGCCCGGCGATCTCCTGCTCGATTTTTTCGAGATAGAGCCTGACGGCTTCGTGCGGCAACTCTTTCTCGGCAGCCTCGGCCACCTTCATCCGCAGATGGGCTGCGCCCCAGCCCTTCGCCTGCGGCAATAGTTCCAACGCCCGCGCTACATCGCCTTCGTGCAGGGCGATTTCAACCAGCGCGTCAAATCGCCCGGCGCGCTCCAAAGCCGCTAACCCCTCCGCGCGAACCTCCGGCCAGTTCTTCGTCTTGCGACAGACAGCTTGCAGGGCTTTGAACTGTTCGACCGACGGGCTGTTGACCAGTAACGTCTTCTGCGCGGCAACCGCTTCTTCGGGCGTGCCGAGACGTCGATAGTAATCAGCGAGCCACTGATCTCGTCGCCAGCTTGCTGTCCTTTCATGCGCCAGGACAAAATTGAGCGCCGCCTGTTGGGCTTTCGCCTCCAGCAGCCAATCGGCAAACTGCGTCACCAGTCCGGGCTTGCCTTCGACGATGTCGTTCATCAGCCGCACGGCCTCTTCGGTGTGGCCTTCTTTGATGAGCAACTTTGCCTGTTGCTCTGGCGTGCCGATCTCACGAACCAGGCCATTGGCTGCGCTTTTGCGGCCACGCTTATCCAGGCCCTTGGTGAGGAATCTGACAAGCTGTTCACGGCCCCAGTCGCGGCTGCCGGCGGCAAGCCGGCGGACGTGCGCTTCGATCCACTGCCATTCTTCGTCGCTGGCTTGCTTGATGACGATGTCGGGGGCGCTGGAAGCAAAATCAATCCCGCCGATCTCGATGTCTTTGGCAAAGGCGTCGAGCAGCGTTTCCAGCCAGGCGCGGCGCGTGCGGCTGTCGGCGTCGCTCTTGTCCAGGCATTTGCCGAGCGTTTTGGCGAACTCCTCGACGACGACGGCGATGTCGCCGTTTTCATCAACCTGCTGAATGATCTCATCATAGCCGGAGACGGTTTCGTCAAGCAGCGCGTGATAGACGCGGCCCGCATTGAGCCAGTCATTGGCTTTGACGAAGGGGTCGGCCATTTGGCCGAGGGCGCGCAGTTCCTTTTCGATCTTGCGCGAGCTGAAATGATCCCAGTCATTATGTTGCAAAGCGCGCCGCGCCAGTTTGCGGAGGGCGGCGGTGTCTACGGCTTTGCCGGCTTTGGCTTCCTGCGTCGCCGCCGCGAGTTCGATTAGCGCCAGCAGCTTGGGGTCTTGCTGCAACATCGCATCGATGATGGCAAGCAACTCTTCTTTGCTGCGATGCTTGAGCATCTCTTCGGCGGGAGCGATGGCGCGGAACGCTTGCGGTTGATGCACGTAGGTGAGCAGCAGCGCAACCGTGTGTTTGCAGATGCCGCCATACTCATACGGGCAGGTGCAGGACGTATGGGCAATGCCACGGGCCGCGAGCGTCACGCTGATTTCGTAGGGTTCATGCTCAGAGCCTGCGCATTCGCCGCGCAGTTGCAGACCTTGGCGCACGGTTTCAGAAACGGCGCCGTCACGATAGTAGTCCTTGCCACGCTCGAAGCTTTTATCATTAGCGAGCGCGCGCACCATTGCTTCCGTGAGGCGCGGCAACTTCTCTTTGGCCATCATGTCCCTTGATTGGAGATCGTATTTTGTCGCAAGCGCACCGCCGCCAAAGCATCCGGCACGCAGGAAAGCTTATCGCAATTCGCTGATGTCTGTAAGAGGCCATGGCGGCGCAATGAAGGACAAGCCTGACGGTCATCGGCGCAGCAGTCGTCTGACCGTCCCGAAGAGCCATTGGCTGCCGGCAAGCCTCCCTGAAGATAAGCTGCGGCCATCGCTCTCCTAATTATCCCACTACCGATTTCCGCAAACGCAAAGCCAACTTTCGCAGGTGCAAAGAAGATTTCTGCGCCTGTCCAAGTGACTTTTACGCGTGTGCAGGTGGTTTCTACATTTGTCCAGATGGCTTCTACACATGTCCAGACAACTTTAACAAGCGTCCAGACGATTTTAGTGGGTATCCAGACAGCTTTAGCAGGTGTTCAGATGGCTTCCGCGAGCATTTGAATAACTGGAATGCCTTGCAAATAGAGGAATTATAAGATTTCTACGCGAATCACGCCGATACATCGCGTGAATCGGCCTGCGGTACGCCTCCTTGATACTGCCGGCGAGTTTCCATCGCCGAACGATCAGCCGCAAAGCGAAGCCTTAGGCTTGCGCGATGATGGCGCGCAGGTCAATGCGGACCGGCCAGTAAGCGTTAGTTTTGCGGTCGAAATGCAAGGTAGTTGCCGGCTTGCCGGTGATTTGAAAAACAGTCTCGGCGATTTTTTGCAGCAGTACGCCGTAGCCGGACGGCACGAGATAGATCTTCGCAAACCCGCCTTCCGTTTTGATGAGATGTGCCACACGCTCGCAAGCATCAGCCACCGTCCGTTCGAGCGCTTCAGGCGTCTGGTCGGCAACATTGCCGGTGGTCGCAGCAAAGACTCGTCCAGGCAAGTGTTCTTTCGGAATAGAGTGCAAGCCCTCGTTGCAGATAATGGTAAGCGCGCTTGCTTGCTGCGCCGGCAATTCGGCAAGCAATTGAGTGATGGCAGCATCACCCATCCCGGCGCGTTGCGCCGTTTCGATGATGCGCTTTCGAGTAAACATAAAACATTCCTTGAAGGGTGAAAAAATCTCGTTATAGCGTCCAGCGCTCGATTCAAGAAATCTTCTCTGTTCCGGCTTTTACTTTTCTCAAGGCTGGAAGCTTGAATCTTTCAGGTGTTTTATCAATCTGGTTGATGTCGCTCCCTCTGATAAGAATGATATCGAATTCTCTTATTCGTTCCTGGTTCTCTTCGCTCAGTTCTGTCTTCCCACTAAAAACCCAATAGGATTTGCCGAAAGGGCCGCCAAAAGATTTTTGTATTTGGGAGAGGCCATATAAATCCAAAAGAATGTCTTTTTTTGCTCTTTCCAAATCCGCTTCGCTTACCAGTCCTCTTCTTACTGCTTCTCTATTAACGTTCAATCTCTTGCATTCAATAGCTGATAATTGATAAAAGCGAATTCCAATCGCATCATATTCTGCTAGGTGATTTCCTTTCACTGTCGCGTACACATCAGTTTTGTTTCTGTACAATGTCACGCTAGACCAGACCTGCCAATCCAATTTTTTGAGCCGCCTGACAATATCGCCCTCTTGTCCCGTTCTGGGGATGCCGATTTTAACGGTTCTTCCGTACAACTCGAAATAGGTATGCAAATCTATCGAGTTAGTAAAGGGCAAAAGGTCACCACCCAATCGGCGGAAATTTGTAACATCCGCTCACGTTCCGTCTCCACATAGTAAATTGGCAAACGAGCATTGTGAAAGACTTCGACCGCCGGTGACGACATCAACTTTGTGCCACCTGTCATGTTCAATGACCATTCGGCATGAGAATAAGCCGCAAGCAGGTGTTGGCACTGCTGTTTGATGTCCGCCGCGTCATAAGCAACATTGACTTTCACTTCATGGAATTCAAGCGCAGGGAAGCACTTCGACAAAACCTTTTCAATGAATTCCATCTCTCCTGCATGGCTGGAGTGCTCGGTGTGAAAATCGCGTGCAACACATCAGGCCGCGTCATTCCTTCGTTGACAGGAATGAAATTAGGCAATAGCTGATGGCTTATCAGGCAAAGCATTCGCTTCATCGTGGCTTGTCCTCAAATGAATTTCATGCGCCCGTATCCGCTTGAAGTTTTCGCTCCGACGCCTTCTTCGTCCAATGCCAATTCCAATAATCTGAAGGTCGGGTTGACCCACTCTTCCGGGCCGGTCAGAGCCAGCAGATAAGTTCCCGTCGCCGAAATGAACGGCACCGGGTTCGGGTCGTCCCAGTCGGTCGGCGCGGCACCGTCTTTCATGTAGTAATCCTGATGATGAACCGTCATCACGTCGGCGTGCAGGGCTTGTCCTTTATCGCCTGAGCCGGGCACATAGAGCGCGTCGAAAAAGGTAATGTAGCCCGCCATTGCATCCTCGCTCTTTTTGTCATTGCCGAAAACGATTTTTGTATGTTCCGCAGTCCAGCCTTCGACACGCTTCGCATCGGCAAAATGTCTGGCCAATCCTTTCAAGGCGCTGCCGGGAATGCAGGGAACGCCGTAAGTGTGATGAAGAGCAATGGAAGTCTCCAGCACGCTTTCAGCGCCTAAGCCGATAATCAAGCGCCCGCGAACGCCGGCCCGGCGCGTTTTCGCGCCGCAATCGGCAAGCGTTTTCTCCCAGCGCGCGAAGAAGTCTTTATAGAGGTCGCGGTCATCGCTGCCGGTCTTTTGCCTGATTGCACCTTTGATCAGTTCACGCTTGATCTCTGATTCCTTGGCGTTGGGCTCGCCCAAATATTTATTCAGCCACAAACCGGCGTTCGCGGTATTCACGGCATCGCTCTTGATGTGGGCCAAGGCTTTTCTGCGAGAAGGCATGATGGTTCTCCAATCTCATTTAACATCAATGAGGGATTCGGCAAAGCGTTTGTACCAGACGAGCGCATCAAGCGTGTCGCGCGTCAGCCGCATGTATTCATGCAAAGACGCTTCACGGCAGGCCCTGGCCAAATCCTCTTTTTCAATGGTCGCACTCAAGTGCTTGATGAGCGTTTCGTGCATCTTCTTCTGCGCTTCTCCCGACGGAATGAACGCCAACGCTTGCGCGAGTCCGGCAGTCTGAATCAAGACCGGCAGATTTCGCGTGATGGCTTTATACTTATCTCTGTCAGCGGAAGCGATGATGCTATTGACATTTTGGTAAGCGCTGGCGGCAAATTTCTGACTTCTCGTTTGTAGCATCAGTTGGCTCCTTTCTGCGATAACCGCAAGCGGCATAGGCCGCGCCCGACCGTCGCTTTGCCGCCGAATTGAATCGGCTGATTCATCAATTTATCGACTTCCGTCAAAACGTCCTTTGGCTCCAAATTGACTTTGCCGATTTTGACGGCCAGCACCAGGCCGAACAAAACCGTCTCGCACGGCAAAGCCTCTTCATACCAAAGCTGTCCTTCGGCAGCGGTCTTGGTGTTCTCATCGATGCTGATGCGCGCGGTGATCTCGGTGGCAGTTTCCAGCAGGAAATTCAACACGTCGTCAGGCACGATACAAAAACGCTCCTTGAACAAGGCTTGCCAATCCTCCGCAAAAATTTCGGCGGCTAAAACGTCCGCCCATTCTCTGGCCCCGGTCTTATCGTTACTGACGCTCAAATCGAGGTCTTCGAGATAAATCTTCCCGCCCATCTCTAACCGATTTCCGTCAATCACAAAACATTCTTGCGTCGATTCATTCGACAGCGGAATCGGCACCGTTTTGCCCAGCGCATCGGCACCTGCATCCCGCGCGTCGCGCACAAAGCGCTTCAAAATGTAGGGCGAAGTCACCCATGCGAACGTCCCTTTCAGACTGCGCACCGGCAGCAATAGCAACCGCTGGTCGGAAAACTGCACCGAGCCGGCGTGTTCTTCGGGGCCTTCTTTTTTGTCCGGGCCAAAGAGCTTTTTGCGCATGTCTTTGTCATTGCAAACATCGCGCAAAGAGCCTTTGACGGATGAGCCGGGAAGAAACGGCAGGCCGGTCGCTTTTTCGCGCGCAATCGGCAAATCGATAACCCCGATGCCTTGCCCGGTTCCCGCGTGCAACGGCGACAGCACGTGCGCGTAAAGTAGTCTAGTTTTCATGCTCTGTGTTCTCCTTATCGCAGGTTGTCGAGGAACGCTTGCAAGACATTCGTCTTGCCGCTCAACGGGTGGATTCTATCGGCTTCGTTACTGGTCAACTGTTCTTTGACGTTCCATGTTTCCGGCGCATCTTCGCCGAGAGGTTGCCATTCGAGAATGAAGCCCTGGGGCGGTCTTTGCGGCGCTTCCAAAATCATGGCCAGGCCGACAAACCTTCCGTTGCCAATGGCCAGGGGCCGCAAAATCAAAGGACTGCTCATGCGTTCGACATAATCATCCTTGCCGCCACGGTCGTCTTTGACGCCTTTTAGCGTTGCATCAGGAAAGGCTTTTTCCTGTGGAAAGTGGAAAATGATCGGCAGCCCCAACACCGCGCGCGGGAATTTATCGATGCCTTCTTCGGGAGGCGCTTTCTTGAACTTGAAATACTCGTGGTCATCTTCTTCATTCAAGTCCAGGACATATCGCTTAATTGCATCCGGCTCCGGCCAGTCGCTCTTGCCGTACTTGCTCGGTTGTCCTTCTCTATCGGAACGCGACTGGCGGAAGTCCCGCAAGGCATCGCTCAAATGTTTCCAGGCCATATGCGCTTTGGGTCTTGCGCCGGTAATTTTGAGCCTGGGCTTGAGGGCGAGATGCGGGACATTTTCAGGAAACAATTCTTTGGGGATGTAGCACGCGAGCTTTTGCGGGATTTCTCGCGCGGGGTCGTTCATCGGGGGAATGGTCTTTTTATCGCCATTGACTTCGCAGCTTTCCAGTTGCAAAGCCCCGAAGCCGCGCCGGGTTCTCGCGCCAATCCCACCAAACGTCTCCCATGCCCACAGGGCCGCTTCGACATCTTCTTTATATTTAGCCGGGAATGAGATTTTCAACTCGAAGACCACGCCTTCGCGAACTGCCTCTGTGTGCTTGCCAACTTCGAGCGGCGTCGGTGGCTGCAAAGGGAATACCAGATAAGCCGGAGCGACCGTTTCATGCGCCTTCAACTCAGGCTTTTTCTGTCCTCGCCTATCGAACTGGAGAGCGCCGTGTCTGACTTGCTGTTCGACGGTGAATGGTTGTTTTGGTGTGCCTTTATTGATGACTTTGACGGCGACGTTCACCGTTGAAGGTTGCCCCGTATCGTTGCCGCTGGCTCCTCCCCAAATGCTTTCTTCCGCCTGCTTCATGTCTTTGAGGCAGGCGTTGTATTGTCCGCCGCGCGTGGCGCGCCACCAGAAGCGCAAGTGTCCGCGTATGGCTTTGCCGCTGATCGGGGTGATCTCGTCGTTGACGCCGGGATCGACGCCGCCGCCAAAAAGCGGCGTGATGAGCCTGTATTTGCGCACCTGTTGGACGAGGCTTTCATTCTGGCGGATCTTTAATGCGTCGGTTATCGGAGGGGCAATGCCTGGTTTTCTTTCGCCCATGTCAGTTCGCCTCCTTTCCTTCCGGCCATCTGCCGAGAACGGCCAATCCGAAGCCATCCCGACGCGGCGTCATTTTCCATTTTTCATCGTCGTCGCTGACGCAACGCATCCAGGTGGCCTTGATCCATTCTTCGATTCGCGCTTTGAGACCGGCTTCGTTGCCGCTGAATTTGAGGAAGAAGACCGCCCCCGCAGGCACCAGCCTGCGTGTAGGTTTCGGACGGCCCCGAATGACTTTTCCCTCGTCATTCTTCCCGACAAACTCAAAATCCCAGCCGGAAACCACCTGCGCGCGGCTTATCGCCGCCGCCTTCAAACTCACCGTGAGATCGCCCTGTATCCCGGCTTTATCATCCGTCATCCATCTCGGCTTCCAGCCCTGCGCAAAATAAGCCGGCGTCAACACCACCACCCGGCAGGCTTTGTCCTCAACAATTGCTTTCACTATTGCATCTGGGCATTGCGAATCCAGGATGTTTTCTTCGCCTTGAAAGTCGCGCCAGGTAATCAGCCTGCGTTCGCCACCAAGCGAAGCGACGCCGGTTTCGATGTTCGTTGCGTCTGTGGACACGGCCAATGCGAGCCGCGCGGCTTTATCAAGTTGGGTAGAGCCGTCTTCGAACCTTTGCTTGCGCCGCGTGAACTCCAGGCCGCGAGTTTGAAACAGGTGTCCTTGTTCGCTGGTTTGTGAATCGCGTTCGATTCCGACATGGGAACGCTCATCTTGCGGTAACTCACGGATGCCAAAATCATATAAGCTTTTAACCTTAAAATTTTTCGGGTCGAACAGCCACTTTTCAAATGCAGCCCAATTCCAAAAGCGTGGCGCGTAACCGTGCGGCTTGTCCTTGCTCTGCAAATAAAGCGGCATTAAGCCATCGGGCAGATTGGTCGCCGCATTGTCCGGTAACTCACCTGGAACCAAGCGGCACACTTTGGCTTTGTCTGTGTCGCGGTCATCGGCGTCAAGCAGCAGTGCGTCGGCGGGAGCGTGCGCAAACCATCGAACGACGGTTCCGTGATCGTCAAGCTCAACTAACAATGCGCCGTGAACATGAAACGTCTTTACCTCACTAATTTTGGCTGCATCAAAAACGCCTGCGGCATCAAGCCCGGCGCGGGTGCGCACGCCGCCGGTCGTCGTCGAAGGAAACGGGAAAGGCAACGATGCGGCACGCACGCCGGCAATCAATCCAAAGGGACGGCCATCGCGCGCAATAAAAGAATCGTGCGGCTCGATGATCCAGGTCTTCATTGTTTATTCTCCGTTTCTTCGAGTTCTTCAAGACCGGCTCGTTCAGCGAAAGTTGTTGCCTTGAGGCCCGCCTGTTTCATTGCCTCGGCAAACGGGCGCGCGGTGATCAATTGATAAGCCAGGTCTTCGATTGAAAGTACGTCATCGTTGATGTAACCCTCCATCTTCTCAAAGAGTTTCTTTTTGAGTTTGCCCTCTTTGGTGCGTTTGCGCTTGATAATCCGCAGCGCTTCCGTCCGCAAAGCCTGCTTCATTATCTCGTCTTTCACATCGCGCAAACGCAAAGCCGCGTCTCGTAATTCGTGGCCGACGCCACGCGGCAAAGCTTCGGCCAGATGCAAATAGATGAAGTAGTTCAAACGATTGTCCAATGCGCTTTCATCCGCAGCGCTATCGCACCAACTGCCTTTGACCAGCCAGTCCGCGCCACTGCGCTTGCTGACCATGATGGCCAGCGCGTTTTTGCCTTTGACCTGCTTTTTCGCCGCTTTCTCCGCCTCACGCGCCAAGCTGAGCGTATCTTGCAAAGGGTCTAAATGATGCCCGAC
>JBBWZK010000437.1:0-6927 GCA_039648975.1 Blastocatellia bacterium | reverse complement strand
ATACGCGGCGCGCGCTGGGGATTGAAGCTCGGCGAAGGCAAGCTCGAAGATTCCTTGATGGTCGCGCTGCTCGACACACATTGCGGATTTTACATGGCGCAGACGGCGGAAAACCTCGTGCGCAAATACGACCTCACGCGCGAGGCGCAAGACGAGTTCGCCCTACAGAGCCAGCAGCGCGCTGCCGCGGCCTGGGAGGCGGGCCGCTTCAATGACGAAGTCGTCGCGGTTGAAATCAAAACCCGCAAAGGCGTGACGAAGTTTGAGCGCGACGATCACTTGCGGCCCGACACGACTCTGGAAGGGCTGGCGAAACTTAGACCGGCGTTTTCAAAAGATGGCTTTGTGACCGCAGGCAATGCATCGGGCATCGTCGATGGCGCGGCTTGTGTCATCATTGCCGATGCAGAGACGGCCAGGAAGGTGGAAGCGAAACCGCTGGGGCGCATCGTCTCGTGGGGCATTGCCGGCGTGCCGCCTGAGATCATGGGTATCGGCCCTGTGCCCGCTTCGCAGAAGGCGCTCGCCGCTGCCGGCTTGAAGCTTGAAGATATCGATCTCGTCGAAGTCAACGAAGCCTTCGCCGGACAGTACCTCGCGGTTGAGCGCGAGTTGGGGCTTGACCGTGCACGCACGAACGTCAACGGCGGCGCGATTGCGCTCGGCCATCCGCTCGGCGCGTCGGGCACGCGGCTGGTGCTGACCGTTCTGCACGAGCTTCGTCGTCGCGGCAAGAAGTACGGCCTGGCGACGGCCTGCATCGGCGGTGGTCAGGGCATTGCCATGATCGTCGAAGCGTTCTAAGGCTTGATTAGTAATCAAGCTCGCACCTAAGTCCAGGAGCGTGTTTTTTAGGCTCTAAGCTCCGTAGGAGCGTAATGTTGACATCACGCTCCTACGGAGCTTGATTAAACGAAACGGCTGGCGTTCTATAAACATTGCGTGCCTACGGCACTCATGGCAAAGGACGCTCTACATTTCTGATCTTCATTACAATGGCCGCAGAGCGAAAAAAATTGGTAATGTGTCAGGCGTGCCGGGCGCTCGTCGACGCTTCGGAAAAGACCTGTCCGCTGTGCGGCAAAGCATCCGTGCCGGCGCGCGCCTGGCTGCACGCGTCGACCGGCGGTCACTTCATCTCTGTCATCATCCTGACGATCAACATACTGCTCTACGTGCTGATGGCGCTCGTCGAAGTGCGTGCGGGAGGCGGCGCGGATGCCTTCCTGCAAAGCGCCAGCAATGCGGTACTCGCCGGTTTCGGGGCGCTCTATCCGGGCGCGATTGCCGCCGGCGAATGGTGGCGGCTGGTGACCTGGAATTTCCTGCACATCGGCCTGATGCACTTGCTCTTTAACAGCATGGCGCTATATCAGATCGGCCCGCAGGTCGAAGAGCTTTTTGGCCCGGCAAAATTCATCTTCATCTATCTCGCCACAGGCATTGCCGCCGGCGTCGCCTCGCTGTTTCTGGTGCCGAACCTGACGGCGGGCGCATCGGGCTCGCTCTTTGGCTTGATCGGTTTGATGGCGGCTTACGGGTATCGACAGGGCGGCGTCTTCGGCAGAGCCTTGATGAAGCAGATGCTGATCTGGGCGGGCTTCGGTTTCGTCTTCGGCATGTTCATCGGCGCAAACAATGTCGCGCACGCCGGCGGGTTCATCGCCGGCGGCGCGCTGGCTTTTCTCATTCCCGCCGAACAACCGGCGGGCCATCGTCAGGGGCAAGTTTGGAGCGCGGTGATGATCGCCTGCGTGCTCGTCGTTGCGGCGAGCTTTGCGCTGGCGGGCCGCAATTTCAACCAGTCGCAAGAGCTTGCGGCTGACTCCCGCAACGTCATCGTCTTATCGCAACGCATGCGCAGCGCCGAACAAGTGCGGCTCGATTCGCGCGATGCCGTTGCATCGAAAAAAGACCCGCAACAAATCGCCGATTCGTTGCGCAGCGCGGCGCGCGACGTGATCAGCGTGCCGCATGTTGACGACCGCAGCGATCAGATCAAACAGCAGTATGCCGATCTTTTGACGAAGCGCGCCGAAGCCTTTGAAGCGGCGGCCAAAGACAAGAGTGCGTTGCCGCATGCCCTGCTCGCTGAAGATGATTCGACGGAAGCTACATTTTCCGACTACTACTACTGGCTGGAGAGCGTGCTCGCCAAGTACCATCTTGAGCGCCGACGCCAGTGAGCTATACTTTGATTCTCTTTGATGCGCGCACAGGCTTAACCGCGCCGGCCTGCTCGTGCATCAGCAACGCTTCGCCTGTTCATCCATGTCAACCGATCAAACCTCGCGCGAGCCGGCTTTTCGAGTCTGCACGAACTGCGGCAACCTGACGCCCGCCGAACAGCCCGCCTGCAATTATTGCGGCACGATGACGGTCGAAGCGATGGCCGCGCATCAGGAAGCCGAGCGAGAACATCGCTTTCTCGGCGCGCTCATCGCCCGCTCAAATCCTTTCACGATGATCATCATCGGCATCAACGCCGCCGTCTTCCTGCTCGAATGGCTGGCCGGCGGCATGGGCGGCCTGAGCGCCGATTCGCAAGTGCTGCGCGCCTTCGGCGCCAAGAACAACGAGCTCATCAATCAACAGCACCAGTACTGGCGGCTGGTGACCCCGATCTTCATTCATATCGGCTTTCTGCATTTTCTCTTGAATAATTATGCGCTATGGGTCATCGGCCAGGAGATCGAACGGCTCTATGGCTCGGCGCGCTTCGTGATCTTGTACCTGCTCACAGGCGTGGCCGGTTCGCTGGCCAGCTACACGTTCAATCCCGGCCATGATTCGGCGGGCGCATCGGGGGCAATCTTCGGACTGTTCGGCGTCATGGCAACCTTCGCCTTTCGCTTTCGCAAAGAACTGCCGACGCGTTTGTCGACAGACATACGGCGTCGCATCCTGCCGGTGATTGCCATCAATTTGATCTTCGGCTTCAGCGTGCGGATCGTTGATAACGCGGCGCATGTCGGCGGCTTGCTCGCAGGTGTCGGGCTGGCGCTGCTCATTCCCTACCAGCGACCGAACGAGCGCGGCACAGCGATCATCTGGCGCATCTCGCAAGTCATCTGCCTCGCGCTGATGCTGCTATCGTTCGTCGCCGCATTTTACAACTATGACGGGCCGAAGCTGAGTGTAAAAAACCTCAAAGGCGATCCGCAAGCCCGGCTGGAGGATTATGATCAGCGAATGAACCGGGCGCACGAGGCGTTGGTTGAATCGCTCAACTCATTTATGAAAATCCTCCGCCAGCGCGACCCGATAGCAGATATAAGGCCAGCGCTTGATGCCGCACGGTACGGCATCAACGATATACAGGGCATTCCGCCAATTTCTAAGGAGTCGGATCAATTTCGCGCAGAGCTTCTCGAACTCCTCGACGAGCAGCGCAGCCTCATAGACCGCTATGCCGTTATGGAAGATAAGAACTGGGCCGAGATCGATAGACAAGAAGGCGCCCTAATTCAAAAAGCCAGGGATTACAAGCTGATCAAATCCGATGGCGAATGAGTCAGTCGCCGATTTTTTTACGCTTACATCGGTTGAAGATTCACCATTGAAGTAATACCCTACGGAGTTCGGCTCTAATCTTACACTGGAGGCAAATTGATCATGGCCATACATAAAGTCGCCGTGCTCGGCTGCGGGCTGATGGGTTCAGGCATCGCACAGGTCTGCGCGCAAGCCGGGCGCGACGTGACGGTCATCGAAGTCGCCGAAGACTATCTCAACAAAGGTCTCGGCGGCATTGAAAAGCAACTCGGCAAGCTGGTCGAAAAAGGCAAGCTTGCGCCTGCTGACCGCGACGCGACACTGGCGCGCTTGCACGGCTCGACACGGCTCGAAGACGCGGCTGACGCCGATCTCGTCATCGAAGCGATCATCGAAAACATCGAAGAGAAAAACCGGACTTACTCGACGCTCGATCACCTCTGCAAGCCTGAGACCATCTTTGCGTCGAATACGTCGAGCTTGCCGGTGACGCAGATGATGACGGCGACCGGCCCTGAGCGCCAGCGCCGCTTCATCGGCATGCATTTCTTCAACCCTGTGCCGGTGATGAAGCTGGTCGAAGTGGTGCGCACGATCCTGACCGACCGCAACGTCTTTGAGGAAGCCACCGCCTTTGCGCGCGACATCGGCAAAGTGCCTGTGCAGACCTCTGATCGCTCAGGCTTCATCGTCAACCGATTGCTGGTGCCTTACCTGCTCGATGCCGTGCGCGCGCTCGAAGAAGGAGTCGGCTCCATCGTCGACATAGACAACGGCATGAAGCTCGGCTGCGGCCATCCGATGGGGCCGTTCACGCTGTTGGATTTTGTCGGGCTGGATACGACTTATTATATCGCCAACATCATGTTTGACGAGTTCCGTGAGCAGCGTTTTGCGCCGCCGCCCTTGTTGAAGCGCATGGTGCTGGCCGGGCTTTATGGCAGAAAGAGCGGGCGCGGCTTTTACGACTACAGCGATGCGCAGAACCCGACGCCGATGTCGCTTCGGTAACCAACCTTCACCTTCAGCGCCCGGTGATTTACGCGGGCGCTGAAGGTTTTCTCACCTAATCAGCTTGACCGCCGTGATATGATTATTGATCGGCGGACGGGTTCAAGCCTTGAACCGTCAATGGATGTTAGCTGCTCATTCACCTCTCAGGCATCCGTTGGGTTCGCACGCACCTTATGAATCTGGTTGAAGAGGAGTCAATGATGAAAAAGCCACTGGTCTGTTTACTGCTCATGTTACCGTTCGCGCTGTTGCCCGCAGGCGTCTCGGCTGACAAAGCCAAGCCCAAAAAAGAGAAGACGGCCAATAAGAATCAAAGCGCGCCAACGGAGTTGATGACCGATGAAGAGTTTGAATCAAAACTGAAATATCAGCACGGCACGATCAAGCTGGCCAACGGCATAGCGACGCTGAACGTGCCCGTCACCTTTCGTTATCTCGATGCCGATCAGGCGGAGAAGATATTGGTCGACGCCTGGGGCAATCCACCGGGCCACAAAACGCTCGGTATGCTCTTCCCCGCCGACCTCAGCCCGCTCTCTGTTGATGGTTGGGGCGTCGTCATCACTTACAGCGAAGAAGGCTTCGTGAAGGACGACGACGCCGAAAGCATAGACTACAACGAGATGCTCGCCGAGATGAAAAAAGACACCCGCGAAGACAACGACGAGCGCAAGAAACAGGGCTACGGAGAGATCGATCTGGTCGGCTGGGCGACGCCGCCACATTACGATAAAGCTTCGCATAAGCTCTACTGGGCGCGCGAACTGCGCTTCGGCGACGCGATGGAGAGCACACTGAATTACGACATACGCGTGCTTGGTCGCAAAGGCGTGTTGTCATTCAACGCCGTCGCTTCGATGCAGCAATTGAACATGATTCAAGACCGCATGCAGGATGTGCTCGGCTTTGCGCAGTTCACGGCGGGCAACCAGTATACGGACTTTAACCCGTCGGTCGACACCATCGCCGCTTATGGCATCGGCGCGCTGATTGCCGGAAAGATCGCGTTGAAGGTGGGCTTTTTCAAATTGCTGTTGGGCGGCTTGCTGGCGCTGAAGAAATTTATCATCATCGGGCTGGCGGCGCTCGCCGCCTTGTTAAGAAAATGGTTCGGCAGAAAGCGCGACCTTGAAAGCGGCGAGACGCCGACGACCACTTTGAACCTCAAGTGAAGGGCGCGCGCCAAACTTTTCCTAACGACATACGCCTGCCGGATGCACAGGGTCAGTGCAACCGGCAGGCGAATATTTTTTTCTTAACCGCTATTCAGGCGCGCAATTCGGCGGCGATGGTCTTCGCTGTCTGGCGCGCCAACTCAAGCTCATCGGGCCTGTAAGAGATGGCGCAGACGACCGCGTGGCCGCCGCCGTTGTAGCGTTCGCAGATCGACGCGAGATTGTGGCGGCGCGGCGAGGGGCTCCAAGGATTGAAGCCGACCGACACTTTCGAACGCGACGGCGACAGGCTGACGCCGACCGAATAGGTGCTCTGCGGTAACAGGTAATAGGGAATAAACTTGCTGTAACCTTCGGCGTCTTCGTCGCTCAAATCGAAGTAGATGACGCCGCGCGAAAACTCTGCGCGTGCGCCGATCAGATCGATCATGCGCAGATGGCGTTCATACAGCGGTTGAAAGGCGGCGGCGACTATCGGGTCGGCCATGATCTCGGTAAGCGACCGTGTGCGCATGCCTTGAATGATGCGATCCATGACGGCGCGGTCGCGGCTCGCTTCGATGACCAGCATCAACTGGAGCGCCGGCGAGGCCAGTTCGACAGCGGTCTTCGCATCTTCGTACTGCGCGCCGTCAATGATGTCTGCCCATTCGATCAGTTCCGCCAGATCGTTAGCCTTGAAGCCGTACTTTTCGGCAACCGTATCGGCGATGAACTTCGTGCAGGATTTGTAAGCCGGATTATAGAACTTCGTCGGCCATGTGCCGTTGACGTAGTGCCGTTCATCTTCGGGCGACAGGAAGGCGCTCTGGTGATGATCGAACCACCAGGTCAGCCGCGCCGTCGGGCTGTACTTGAAATCGACGATGGCGTTGTCGTCGCCGTCGAAGAGTTCTTCTTCGATGAACTTCTGGTTCGGTTTGTGGGACAGCCCGGCAAAGCCGATTTCGGCTGCCGGGTTGATGGTTTCGCTGAAAAAGCGCGAAAACACGGCGGCGGATGCAAAGCCGTCAAAGCAATGGTCGTGATGTAGTATTCTTAATTTCATTCGCTGTCGAGGTGGCTCCTCTGCCTAATCATTAGCTATACAATTTACCATCGCCAGTGCAGGA
The DNA here is from genome assembly GCA_039648975.1 of Blastocatellia bacterium. Taxonomy (GTDB): domain Bacteria; phylum Acidobacteriota; class Blastocatellia; order UBA7656; family UBA7656; genus DATENM01. Next base: position 131 of record JBBWZK010000437.1, on the reverse strand, counting down.
TCGTGAAGCGGTTTTAAGAAGTAGTGCGTGATACGTGGTGCGTAATGCGTGACACTTGAGGTGTGAATGAAGGGCTATGGGGCCGCTCACGAGCAAGATTATTCTTCCGCATCACGCACCACGTATCACGC
>JBBWZK010000424.1:0-34262 GCA_039648975.1 Blastocatellia bacterium | reverse complement strand
CGCGAATGAATTGCAGATTGCGGTGCCCTGTGGCGCGGTCTTCTTCAATGATGTCTGTGCCGGTGATATCGGACGGCATCAGGTCGGGCGTGAACTGTATGCGCTTGAATGTCAGATCGAGCACATTGGCAATCGTGCGGATCAGCAAGGTCTTGGCGAGTCCCGGCACGCCCGTCACCAGCGCATTGCCGCCGACAAACAAAGACATCATCGCCTGATCGACGACTTCGTCCTGCGCGACGATGACCTTGCGGACTTCGTGGAGAATCTGTTCGCGCGCCGCGATCAGTTTTTCCAGCAGAGCATCTTCCCGAATGATTTCCTGCGTGTCTATGGCCATTGTTCCTCTGGTTTCTGGTTCCTGGTTTCCGGTTCCTGGTTCATTGATCTGGCGAACCAGAAACCAGGAACTAGAAACCACAAACCAACTTTTATTAGTGCGTTAGCGCATAAAAGACGTAATTGACGCCAAACTTGTAGGCGCTGTTGGTGTCTTCAATCGGCTGAAACGGATCGTTCGACCATTGCCAGAAATCGCTCACGTCGTAGTTATAATTGATGATCATCATCAGCCGCCCGTGTTTGTCTTCGAGGCCAAAGAACTGTGGCGTGTAGTTGCCGCGATAGATAGGCCGCAGGTCGAGCGATTTGATCGAAAAGAAACAATTGAATATCGGGTTTGAGACATCGAGCGGCTTCATCTGATACTCAGTCTCAGGCAGCGCCTTTTTGAGATAATACTGAAAGACACTCATCTCCTGCGGGCCGCGAAAATCGTCGACCAGCAGAAAGCCGCCGCGCAACAGGTATTCGCGCAGCCCCTGAATTTCGGCCTCGCTCATATCCATGTAGCCGACTTCACACATATAAGCGAAGGGATACTTGAACAGATTCGGGTCGTCGAAGCTGAAGATGTATTCGTTTTCGTCTTGTACGGCGTCGAGCCGGGAAAGCTCTTTGAGGATTTTCGAGAAGTGCAGCCCGGCTTCAGGGTAATCGTGCGACCAGGGCGCGCAATGATCGCCGATGCAGTTCCAGGGAGCGAGCGGCCCGGTTTTGACGCGCGCGAATTTGAACTTGTCGGATTCGTCTTTCTTCTCGCCGAAGCGTTCGTCTTCATACGCAGGCTTCGAGCGGTCGCTGACGCTCGATGTAGCGAACATCATAGACGGCAACGCCAGCACCATGAGCGTGAGGATGAGACTGAGTTTATGCATATTTACTTCAGGATTCAGGAGCCAGGATTCAGGATTCAGGGAAGAAGGAACGTGCAATGCACCAGACTCCTTTCCCAACTGAATCCTGAATCCTGGCTCCTGAATCCTTAATTCCCTCCTCTGAGCTTGAGCAACAGCTCCTGGGCTTTGTCGAAGCCGGGGGCGATTTCCAGCGCCTTCACCACCTCGCGGCGAGCTTCGCTGCGATTGCCGCCGGCGTCGAGCGCGCGGGCGAGATCGTAATGCGCCGCCGCAAGGTCTGCCGGGGTCAGCGCGATAATGACGCGGAACTCCTTCGCGGCGTCTGCGGCATTCCCCAAATCAAGATAAACATCGCCCGCGAGCTTGTGCAAGGCAGCGTCAAACGGCTGTATGTAAAAAGTTGTCTTCAAGATGTCAACCGCACCGACACGGTCGCCCAGTGCCACCTTTAAGCGCGCCAGCCTGGCCAGCGCATCGATGCCTGTCTCGTTGTGCGCGGTCAATTGTTCAAGCGCGGCGACGGCAGATTTCTTGTCGTCGCGCGCTTCATAAATCTCCGCCAGCAGCGCGTAAGGATTCCCTGCGCTCGCATAGTAAGGATAGATTTCCGCCGCGCGTTTCAAATGCTCAATCGCGCCGTCAACATCGCCTTCGCGTTTCAACAGTGCGCCCAATCGCAAGTGCGCGAAGTAATCGTTCGGGCGTTGCTTGAGCGTGGCCATCAGTTCATTTTTTGACGGCGATTGATTCATAGGGGCGCGCAACGCGCCGCCCAGCGCTTCGATGTAGCCGCCGACCTTGGCGCGCAGATAATCGTTAAAGGCTTTATCAAAATCGGCGGGCGCGAGTTTCAACGCCTGTTGCAACACATCGGGCGTGCGCCGGCCTTCTTTGTACAAGGCCAGCATCTTCAAGATGCCGTCGAAGCCATACTTTTCTTCGACAAACTCGCAGACCTGCGAGGCTTGAAAGTAAGCGATGGTGATGCCGTCAGGAGTTCGCGGTCGCGTGAACGCCGCATCCAATTCGTTGATTGCGACGAAGCGGCCATCGGCAAAGGCTTTCAATCGCTCAGGCGACCAGTTATCGCCCCAGCCGGCGCGCGCACGGCGTTCTTCATAAACCGACAGCCCTTCGGAGAACCAGCGCGGGATGCGGTGATCGGTGGTCTCCAGCGTGATGACGTGTGTGAACTCGTGCCAGAGCGTGCTGCCCCAGTTGAATTCGCCTATGTCGCGCGCCGAGGGGCTGTCCATCGCAATCACCTGCCCGAAGCAGACGCCCAGCGCCCCAAGTCCCGGCAGGCCCAGGCTACGCACGGCGAAGTCTTCGTGGCTGTCGAAGACCTCGACGGCTATCGGCGAGCGCGGCGTGAAGCGATATTTGGCGGTCAATTTTTTATGCGCTTCTTCGAGCAGATCGGCGGCATAGCCGGCGAGCACGCCGGTCTCCTTCGCCGCCGTCTTGACGAGAAACGGGCCGCGCACCGTGTCGTTGAAATCCTTCATCGAATCGAGCAGGTCGAGGGTGTTCTTGGCCCAGACGTTGAACGGGTCACCCGCGAAGGTGCGCTCAAGCACGGCACGGCCTTCTGTAATCTTGCCTACACGAAGAAGCTGAATGCCGAGTTGCGTATGCGCGCTCCACAGGCGCGGCGCGAGCGTGATGGCGCGGCGATCAAATTCAACCGCTTCCGTATAGCGACGATTGTTGACGGCAAAATGCGCTAGCGTGTCAAAGAACTCGCCGGCCTGCGGGTTGATCGCCAGAGCGCGTTTGGTTTCGGCCTCAAGCTCGGCTTTTTTGTCTGTGAGATAAAAGATCGCGGCGCGCACGGCGATGGCTTTGAGCGAATTCGGATTGGCCGCAAGCGCGCGGTCAACGGCTTTGATAGCTGTGTCGAACTCTTCACTCTCAAGCGCCAGCCAGGCATCCATCGCATGTGCATCAGCGAGGTTCGAGTTGACGGCAAGCGCGTGCGCGATGACGGCGGGCGGTTCTTCGTTGGCGACGCTGACGGCGGATTTCTGGCGCGATGAACTGACCGAGCCGTTCTGCTTGCACTCGGCCAGACCGATGAGGGCGCGCGGCGAGTTCGGATTGATCTTCAGCGCGTCTTCAAACAACGACAGGGCGTCGCCATAGCTATATTTTTCGTTGAGCAGTTCGCCCTGCGCGATGAAAGCTTCTGCGTAAGTCGGATCAGCCTGGCGCGCGTCAATGAACAGTTCGTTGGCCTCTTTGTACTTTTCAAGCAGCACCAGACCTTCGGCAATGAGCGTCAATTCTTCAGCCGCGCGCGGCCCATTATCGCTGTAATAACGCACCAGTCGCCCGGCGACCGCTTGCGCTTCGTCGGCTTTGCCCTGAGCGAGCAAAGCCCTTGCCTGGCCGAGCACGGCACGCAACAGCGCTGCTCCCTTGCCGTCGCGAGCGGCGCGCTCGAATTCCGTAGCAGCTTCGGGAAAGCGGCCTGTTTGGTAACGTAGCTCACCGAGCGCGACACGAAGCGCGGCATCCGCAGGCCAGGCGTTGAGGAATTCTTTCGCGCGGCTTTCACCTTGCGCATAATCGCCGGTCTCGACAAGCACGTTGACCAGGCCGCGCTGCGCTTGCTCATCACTACTGTTTTTGACAAGCAGCGCGTTGAACATGGCGGCGGCTTCTTTATAGCTCCCCTGCTTGAACAATTGTTCAGCGCGCTGCACAGAGACTTCCTGCGCCGCGCCCGAATTGAACGTGCAGCTTAAAAGAAAAACGAGAATACTTGACAATAACTTTTTCATAACTCATGTAGGGGCGACCCTCTGTGGTCGCCCCAGATTGCGCTTGCGAAATCTTAGGGGATGTCTGCTTCACTAATCCCAAAACCACTGAACGGATAAAACTGCGCTCTTGAAACGTATCCTCGCCTGACTGGATTGAGCAAAACGTACTCAATCGTCTCTCTCAAGTCGGCATCATTTCTGATGATGTGATCGTGCAAGGAACGCTGCCAGAGCTGTTTGCTCAGGAAATGTCCGGGTTGTATGCGTGGCCAGTTCTTCAGTTCCATCGTTTCCGGTCTCAATGAAGCTCGCCAATTCATTAATGCGTCAAGTAATGCTTTCGCTTCATCAGGTCGGCTTTTTTCAATCCGAGCAGGCGGCAGCATCACAGATTGACTCTCGATAATTTGGTGGCTGCGCTTCCAGTAAACTTGCGTGGTTAAACTTTCAAATGCGCCGATGACATCTGAAAGCTTTTTACCGGTTTTTTTGACACTGGCAACCAGGTGAAGGTGATCTGGCAACAACACATAAGCGAGGAGCCGTATTCGCGCCTGTGTTTTGTCATTTAGCAAAATGGCCAATATACCCTTTACCAGTCTGATGTCAGCGAACACAGGCCGTGAAGCATCCGTTTTAAGCGTCACTGAATAAATTGCAGATGGTGAAGCGTAGTCAAATCCAAGCAAGCGAAGGCTATTGTAGCGGCGCGGAAACGGGAACTTGGAAATGGCTGTCATGCTTAGATTCCTTCTGCCTTCTGCGATTCAAATTTTCCTTCTACAAAAGCACCTGGTATTCCAGTCTGGGGCGACCACAGAGGGTCGCCCCTACATGGTTTCACTGTTTTGTTTTTGCCTTGATCGCTTGATTCACTTTCGCCAGTTCGACGAACAAATCTTCAAGCTGGCGGTCGTAATCTTCCGGCTTCAACTCGGCTTTGCGCGCTTTCAGCTTTTCAACCGCTTCTTCGAGCCGCTGGCGCTCGTTCAACAAACGGGCAAGCTCGGCATCACCGCCCGCCTGCGCCAGCGGTTTTGAATCGAGGTACATGGTCTTGGCCAGCGCGCCGTCGCCGGCGGTCGCCTCTTCGTGGCCCGTGCCGTCGCCATTGTCGTCAATCAAGGCGTGCTCGGTGGCGAGGCGATTCTTCTGCTTGTAATAGTCAGCCGTCAGCTTGCCTGCATAGGTGAAGGCTTCGAGCACAGAGATGCGCCCGTTCTTGTCGGCGTCCGCCGCGTCGTCTGCAAGGCCGGCAATGAAGTATTCGGCAAACACCGTGGCGTTCTGCTCGTTGCCGCTGCGCGTAGCCGTGATTACAATGCGGCCTTCGCCAGATAGCGGCTTGACGAACTCGCCCGAACTGCTGGCGCTGTTGATGAAAATAACGCGCCTGGTCGGCAGAGATGAGAGAAGCTGCGCGTAATCTTTGGCGGCAAGGTCGGGGCCGACGAGGTTGAATTTTGCCTGCTGCGTGTCGAACGAGCCGTGACCGATGAGCATGACGAAGACGAGGCTTTCGGCATTCGTCGCTGCTTTGATGGCAGCGAAGGCTTTGCGGACTTCTTCGGTGGTCGAGCGCGCCGTGTGCGGCAGGTTCGCATCGTGCGCCGGTTCGGCAGGCGTGCCGGCGGTTTCCGTCAGCAGGTGGACATTCTTTTCATCAAAGCCGAGGCGGTTCGTCAGCGCATCGTAAAGTTGGTTGGCTTCGCCGGCGAACTTCTTCGTGTAAGCTTCTTCGCCGCCGACGCCTGCGACGATCAAGGCGAACTTGTTCGGGTCAACGGCGGCGCGCGGTTTCTTGTCGCTCGCGGTCGCCGGTGGCGCGGCGGCTGGCGGGGCGCTCTGCTGTGATGAATTGAGATTCGCCACGCGCCCGGCGCTGGCGCTGCACGCGCAAAGCGCGAGGCATACGATCAGGGAGACGCGGAGACGCGGAGACGCGGCGACGCGGGGGGAGACGAATAGTTCGTATTCATGTCTGTTCCTCGCCGCGTCGCCGTGTCGCCGCGTCTCCGCGTCCCTCTTTCGCTGTGTCGCCGTGTCGCCGCGTCGCCGCGTCGATGTTGTCTTTTGTGATTGCATCTGTTTACCTGAACGCAGCTAGGCAAGGCCCTTGCGCTTGCGGATGAACCATTCGCCGCCCGCCAGCGCGATCACCAGCAAGAAATTGATCGGCATATCCCAGAGTTCTTTGGTCTCGCGGACTGCGCCCGCGCCATCGGTGTGCGTCAAATCTTCGATCACGTCTTCGGCACGCGACAGCGTGTAATACTGTCCGCCTGTATCCGCCGCCATACGCTTGAGCAGTTCGCGGTTCTGTGCCGCGTCGCGCGCTTCGCGGTTCAATGGGCCAACGATGAAACTCGTCTGCGCAGGGCGCAGCGGCTTGGCCGGCGTGCCGCGCTGTGCGGCAGTGACTTCGACGCGATAGGTGCCCTGTTCATCCGGGCGAAAGGCAGCGGCGTAGCCCTCAAAGCCATTTTCACTCGCCGGCTTCAACTCGACATCCAGCGAACGGCCAGAGGGCGACGTGAGGTGCGCCGTGACCTGCGCGTTGGCGATGGCCAGATATTTCTCATCACTGACTTCGGCGCGCAGGCGCACGCCTTCGTTCGTGCCATAAAAAGTGCGCTCCGTCGTCGCTTCCAGCGGACGGCGCACGGCGTCGACGGCATAGCGCATCAGGTTGCGCCAGAAGGTCTCGAAAGATTTGTTGCTAAACTCCAGCATCATCCGCCAGCGCCAGGTATCTTCAGCCAGCAAGGCCAGTGTGCGCCCGCGCCCGTAACGCTCTTCGACCAGCAGCGGCGCGACACGGTTGCGATCTTTCGTGCTGCGCGCTTCGAGGATGACGGTCGCGCCGGGCTTTGTATCGTTGATTACTTCCGGCAAGGTGATGGCAGGCATTTGCTCCCAAGCCTTCTGGTTGGCATCGGCTTGCTCGGCCAAGCGCGCCGCCGGATGATCGCGGCCACGGTCAGAAGGCGCGGCTTTGAACTCTTGATTGTCGCCCGGCGTGGCGTTGCCATTGATGTAGATCGGCAGCAGATCGGCAAGCGGCGTATTGCCGTAGCCGCCGGCGTTGAATGACTTCGTGCCGCCCAGCGCGATGAGCGTGCCGCCGCGCCGCGAAATGAATTGCTCGATAGCTTTCAGTTGATCGAAGGTGAAAAAGGTGGCTTCGACCGAGCCGATGATGATGGCATCGTAGGTAAACAATTCTTCTTCGGATTTTGGAAAGCCGGTCGCCAGTTCGTCGCCCTTCTCGATGCCCTGGCGATAAAACTTGCCGTCCGCAGAGCGCAACACCGAAGCCAGCACAATGTTCTTCTCTTCAGCGATGGAGGCGCGCAGCTTGCCATATTCCCAGCGCGGTTCGCCTTCGATGTAAAGGATCTTCGGCTGCGCGTCGACGACCTCGACGAGCAATTCGGCGGCGTTGTTATCTTTCACAGGGTCGTCGGGCGACGGCGGCGCGTTGAGCATATAACGATGCAGTCCCGGCGACGACGGCGTGAAGGTAATACGGGCTACGCTCGTCGCGTCAGTCGGCACGGGCACCTCCTGCGAGCGCAACAGGTGGTTATCTTCCATCAGGTCGATCTTGACGCTGCGCTGGCCGCCGCCGCGCACCATGACTTCGGCAGTCACAGGCGAACCGGCGAGCACGCGGCGCGGCGCAGTGGCGCGCACCACCTCGACATCGCCATCCAGCGCCAGCGGCCCGACGCCAACCGTGAAGACAGGCAAACCACGCGCTCGTAGATTGCTCAAGGTCGAGGCGAGACTCTGCGCCGTGTCGGCTTCGCTGTTTGCCGCGCCGTCGCTCATCACAATAATGCCGGAGAGCGGCAGGCCCGCGGCTTCGCGCTCGGCTTGTTCAAGCGCCGTCGCCACATCGGTCTGCTCGCCCGCGCCGCTGAGTTCCGCCGCCGACTGCACACGTTCAGCGGATGACGAGAATTTGAAGGCGCGCACTTTGAAGCGGTCGGCGAGCCGCGTCAGGAACTGGCTGTCAGGCGACATCAATTGCTTGAGGGAATCGAGCCGCGAGCGCCCGCCGTCGTCAATCAGGTTCATGCTGGCCGAGTCGTCCATCAGCACAGCGACGTAACTCGATTGCGGCACGACCGACGGCACGACGATGACCGGGCGCATCAGGCAAAAGAGAATGACCGCCAGTAACGCCAGGCGAATAGTAATCAACGCCACACGCCAGCCGGCAGGCAATTTGATTGCCGCGCCGGCGTACAGGTAATAAAGCAATGCCGCGAGCACCGCTACGAGCACGGCTATCGTCCACGCGGACGGGTGCGCGCCGAATGCGAACTGGCTCTTGGCGAAAATGGCTTCGCGATACTTGAACAGAAAGCTGACGAGCTCTTCCAACTGCTACCCCCTCGCCTGCAACGCGCCTGATGCTGCGATGTGAGTGCTTGCCAAGTATTCTACCCGGCTCACGGCGAAGCGCGCAAAAAATTCTTGGCACAGGCGATGGCCTGGCGATTTGCTCGACCCGGCGTGGAAGATATTTCCAGCGCGCGTGTCTAAATTAGTTGAGAGATTACTTAACCGCCGATGAACAGCCAACCGCCTGACACGCGTGTACCGGAAAGAGAATTAATCGTCGCCGCGCAAATGGGTGATCGGGCGGCCTTCAAATCTATTTATAAAGCCCATCAGGAATGTGTCTTTAACCTGACTTACTATCTGCTCAATGATTCGCGTCTGGTCGAAGATGTCGTGCAGACGGTTTTCCTGAAAATACTTCCCGGGCTGCCAGGCTTCCGTTTTGAAGCCAATCTTTCAACCTGGATTTACCAGATCGCCGTCAATGAATGCCAGAATCAGAACCGCCAACTGCGCCTGAAACAGGTTTCATTTGAAAGCCTGCTCGGCAGCGGCAAAGAGGTCGACGATCTGGCGATTCCCGAAAACCGCCATGTGCGCATTGAGTATTCAACTATTGCTTATGATCATCCGGCTGATACGCGGTTAGCCGTTCATCATTTCGATTCAGGGTATTGGGAAGCCGAGAATCATCATCGGACTCCGGTTCGCGCCAGTCTTCTTTAGCCCTAATCACTCGTCCGCTGTAGCACGGCGGATAGTGAAAATCAGTTTCATCCAATTCAGTGTTTGATTAATCGACGGCTTCAACCCTGAAGCGCTGAAGGATTAAGCAAACATCTTTGGCAATCGTCCTCGCGCTCGGCCCGCTGATGTGAGGACATAATCAGGTTGTAAGTACAAGAGAAAAACCGAGGAGAAATATCGAATGAAACAGGATAGGAGCGGTTCACATCCCTCTCGCTTTCGATCCCTTAAGGGCGATCAACGAGCAGGCACGAAATCGACTATCTCGCTGTGGCGAGCCATACTGCCCATCTTGCTGCTGGCGATTTTGGGACTGGGATTAGTTCTGTCATCGAGTAAAGTGCCGATGGCCAGCGCCTCATTGCAAAAAGGCAACGCACAAATCAGTGAGGAAGCGGCGCGACAGATTCAAGCGCTAATCGCCGAGAAAGAATCGCGCTCGCCGACACAGCAAAAGATAGATTCGCAGCTCATCTACGCTCAGAAAATCAATCACGGCCAGGCGATTGCCAATGGCGTAGAGACGCTGGAAGTAGGAGCTGAGGTCGATAGTCAAAACATGACGGTTGTTGACATGACGACCCACAATCTCAAGGAGACTTATCATCAGCTTGAAGCGATGAAAGTGGAAGTCCTCAGCGCCGTGGGCAATAGCATCCGCGCACGGGTCAAACTAGACGACCTGGAGACGATTGCGGCGCTTTCTTTTATTGGTAGAGTCGATTTCTCATTTTCGGCGGAGACACAGAACCGGATTTTTCCTTTCCCTCTTTCGACCACGACACAGAACTTAAAATTTTCTTTCCTTTTTTTTCCCCACTTGACTTGACTCAAATGGCGAATCCGCATAACATACGTGCCGTTCAGGTATGGCCGCTCGGCCTTCGATGGCAAGCGAGAACAGCAGCACCAAAAAATTTGCAATCACAATTTTCAGGTAGCGAAGCATCGGTTCGTTACCTCAGCAGTTTACTCAATCGTAACTGGCGCTCCATCGACGTACTACGTTCCTGTAGTCATCGATTTGACGCCAGCCATCGCAAGTTTCAAAGACAACTGTCTTTCAGGTTTGGGAGGACCCGTAATTTATGAAACCATTCTCCAGATTGCGCAAGCTCGTCTCTGTTCGCAAGAACCGCACAGATCAAGAGACAGGGAGTTCCAATCGGCCAGCGCCTGCAACATCAAAGAAGACCTATGCGAAAGTCTTCGCTGTTGGCCTCCTGGTTACTTCAATACTCATTCTCGCCCCAACTGTATTTTTGTACGGCGGCGCGCCGCAAAAACAGATAGTGGGTGGAGGCCCTATCGGCGGAACCGGGTTGAAGCCGACTTACTCGCAGGCTACCGCCTTCGTTGAAACCCCGGCGGTGCGGGATTTAAAATTCGAGGCACCGACTGCTGAAGAGACTGAAAAGCTCAACGAAGCCCGGGAAAACCGGGAAAAGAACTTACAAAACAAAGATCGTGTTAAGCCGGAGCCTGATCCCAGGAAGAACGGCCTCTTCACAGACCCAGGTATTAATAATTTCAAACTCCCGGCTGTGCCGGGCAAGCCTGACGTTAATACCGTCAGCAACCCGATTGTGAGCTTCCTCGGCCCGGATGCCGATGTCGGTGAGCCGCTATTCGGCACACGTTTTATTCCCCCGGATACGAACGCCGCTGTCGGGCCGAACCACATCGTCGCCATCACCAACATGGGTTTGCGCATCTACGACAAGGCAGGCAACCCGCTGACGGCGCAATTTCGACTCGGCACGTTGCTCGTCGGAATTCCTAATGCCGGAGACGACGATGGCGATCCGGTGGTGCTTTATGATCAACTGGCCGACCGCTGGATATTAAGCCAGTTCAATCTGACGGTCAGCAACAACGCCACGCACCAGCACATCGCCGTGTCGAAGACAGGCGACCCGACCGGTGCCTACTATGCGTATTCCTTCGACATGACGGCCAACCGTCCGGCTGACTACCCGCACATGGGCGTCTGGCATGACGGCTACTACATGGCGACCAACGATTTCAGTTTCCCGGTTTTCTCAGCGCCCTTCCAGGGTGCTGGTCTATACGCCTTCGAGCGCAACAAGATGCTGGTCGGCGACCCTGCGGCCAAGATCATCAGGTTTAACACCAACAACCAGCACGGCGGTATGCTGCCGACCAACTTGCAGGGCTACACGCCTGCGCCTGCCGGCACACCGAACCTGTTTTACGAGTTTGACGCCGACGAATTCGGCGCGGCTACCGATCTCGTCCGCACCTTCGCCTTTCACGCGGACTTCAATACGCCGGCCAATTCAACCTTAACTCAAGGGCCGGACATTCCAACGACGGCGTTTGACGCGCGCACGAACCGTATGCAAGAGCCGCCGCCGGGTGAAGACCTCGACGGGCTCAACGACCGTCTGATGCACGCGGTGAACTTCCGCGTCCTGGCGGGTGGCGTGCAATCGTATGTGCTCAACTTTACGGTCAACGTCAGCGGCTCGAACCCGACCACGCCGGCTCTCTATCAGGGCGGCGTCCGCTGGATGGAGATGCGCCGCAACGCCGGTACTGGCGTCGTGACGATCAACCAGCAGGCCACCTATGCGCCCGGCTCCGGCAGCGGCGTAGGGCGTGACCTATGGATGGCCGCCGGCGCTCAGGACGGCGAAGGCAATATCGGTTTGGCGGCCAGCGCCAGCGCGCCCGGCCCAACGCCTGCGGCGTTAAATCCGACGGCGATCTATACAGGGCGACTGGCTGGCGACCCGGCCAATACACTTCCGCAGGGTGAAGTGGATGCGCTCTCCGCCGTTGCCAAAGGCATCCAACTGTCAAATTCCTTCAATCGCTGGGGAGACTACAGCTCGCTGTTTATTGACCCGGCGGATGAATGCACGTTCTGGGCGGCGATGGAATACGTTGACACGCCCAACGCTTCCTTTGACTGGAATACCAGAATTTTCAGCTTCAAGGTAAATCCGACCTGCGTGACCGCACCGCGCGGCACCATTAACGGCACGATCACTAACTGCGGGACAGGAATGCCGATCCTGAATGCAGTGATCACCACACCTGATGGCTTCATCAGGCAGAGCAACGCGAGCGGCCAATTTTCGGAGACGGTTGCACCGGGAACCTACACGGTCACGGTCACTGGCCCTCCGGGCAGCGGATTCGGGACTTGCACGCAGACGGTTACTGTGGCGGCCAACGGCACAGCGACAGTGAATTGCTGCCTGGCGCCATCGGCGATCATTGTCTCAGCCGGCGCGACGCTCGTCAGCGAGAGTTGCACGCCCGCCAACGGCGCGCTTGATCCGGGCGAGACCGTCACCGTCAGCTTCTGCGTGCAGAACACCGGCGGTGCGAATACCACCAACCTCACCGGCACTCTGCAAGCCACCGGCGGCGTCACTTCGCCCAGCGGCCCGCAGAACTACGGCGTAGTTGTTGCCGGCGGCCCGCCCGTCTGCCGCAACTTCACCTTCACCGTCAACGCCGCTTGCGGCGGCACGGTCACCGCCACCATTCACTTCGTGGATGGCGCCACTGACTTCGGCAATGTCACCTACACCTTCACGACGGGCGCTGCCGGCGCACCGATCACGATCAGCTATAGCGGGCCTCCTGTGGTCATCCCTGACAGCAACGCGGCAGGCGTCAACATCCCTATTGTCGTCACCGGCGTCGGCAACATCGCCGACATCAACTTCCGCATCGACGGCTCAAGCTGCAACACCACCAACCCCTCCCTGACCGTCGGCGTTGATCACTCCTGGGTCGGCGACCTCAAGTTCACTCTCACTGCTCCTGCTCCTTCGGTCACTTCCGTCGTGCTGATGAACCGGCCCGGCGGCGGCACCTTCGGCGCTTCGGGCAACAACTTCTGTCAGACCTTGCTCGATGACGACGGCGCTTTCCCGAGCATTCAATCCATCGCCAGCAGCGGCGCGCCGCCGCTCGGCCCGCCTTACACTGGCACCTTCACACCGGCCAGTCCGCTGTCGGCCTTCGACGGCCAGAACGCCAACGGCACCTGGACGCTCAACGTCAGCGATAACGCGGCTGGCGACACCGGCGTCGTGCGCGCCTTCTCGCTGGTCATCACGCCGCTGACTTGTTCGACCGGCTGCGTCGTCGCTTGCACGATCACCTGCCCGGCCAACATCACGCAGTCGAATGACCCGAACCAGTGCGGCGCGGTCGTCACTTATGGTGCGCCGACCACCACCGGCACTTGCGGCACGGTGACTTGCTCGCCTGCCAGTGGCTCATTCTTCCCCGTAGGCACCACCACCGTCACCTGCACGGCGACGGCGGGGCCAAGCTGCACCTTTACGGTCACGGTCAACGATACACAGCCGCCCGTGATCACCTGCCCGCCTAACCAGACGGCGGTTACGCCGACCGTCAACAGTCCTTGCGTGGTGGTCAACTACACGGCGACGGCCTCGGACAACTGCCCCGGCGTCACGGTCGTCTGCACGCCGCCGTCGGGCTCTTGCTTCCCAACCGGCGTCACCACGGTGACCTGCACGGCGACCGATGCGAGCGGCAACACGGCGACTTGCAGCTTCACCGTTAGTGTCTTCAACGGCAGGCTGCAAGATGACTCGGAAGGCTGCAACAACACGGTGTTGTTCAATCTGTTGACCGGCGATTATCGCTGGTGCTGTCACGGCACGATCTTCACGGGTCGTGGCAAGGTCAGCAAGCAAGGCGACACCTATCAGTTGCTGCACAGCCCGGCTGACCGGCGCGTCGTGATCAACCTGTCGGCGGGTGCTTCGACGCCCAACGGCAATGCCTCGCTGCAATTCCCACCGGGAACCATGCGCTGCGTCATCCAGGATCGTGACATTCGTAACGACACCTGTTTGTGCGGTGCGGCGGCCCCCCCGGTGAGCAAGTGAGGCGCAAGGGGGTCTAAAGGGTCGGCGAGTTGAGGCTCGCCGCTAACTTCCAACCGGGCTGGCTGCTTGCCGCAGCCAGCCCGGCTTTTTTATATAGAGCGGCAACCGGCAGAGACTAATTTCACCTCTCAGACTTGAGCAATTTCGTCTCCTACTTTACGCTATTCCATCAGCACATCTGCGACCTCTAAGGTAAGCGTAATGGCAATCACTCAATTTATTGGAAAGCTGATGAAGCATAAGTTCGCCCTGATTCTTATCATCGTTCTGCTGATCGGCGCGGCGTGGTTCCTGATTGGCCGCGCCGGCGGCGGTTTCAAGGTCACTGAATTGAAAGTCGGCGGCGGCGGGAAAACCGGATTCACTCTCCTGCCTGCTCAGCAAACCGGCATCGCCTTCGCCAACCGCCTGCGCGACGAACAGGCGACCGCCAACCAGTTACTGAACATTGGCTCTGGCGTGGCGGCGGGCGATTACGACGGCGACGGTCTCTGCGACCTCTATTTTTGCAGCATGAACGGACGTAATGTTCTTTACAGAAATCTTGGCAACTGGAAATTTGCGGACGTGACGGATCAAGCGGGCGTCGCCGGCAGCGGCAAATTCTGCACAGGCGCGACCTTTGCCGATCTCGACGGCGATGGCCATCTCGACCTGTTGGTCGCGGCCTTCGGCAGCTTCACTGCTTATATGAACGACGGCGGCGGCAAGTTCACAGAAGTCACGAGCGCCGCCGGTCTGACGAGCAACCTGACCGGCACCACCATGGCGCTCGCAGACATCGATGGCGACGGCGATCTTGATCTCTATGTCACGCACTATCGCACGACGACGTTGCGCGACGGCGAAGCGGTCTCGCTCGAACAGCAGAATGGGCAAGTCGTCATCCCGCCGAAGTATCAGGATCGCGTGACGTTCGTTAATGGCGCGCTGAAAGAATTCGGTGAGCCCGATGCGCTCTACCGCAACGATGGCAAAGGGCACTTCACGCCGCTGTCGTGGACGGACGGCACCTTCCTTGACGAAGACGGCCACGCGCTGACGAGGCCGCCGCTGGATTGGGGGCTGGCGGTCACCTTCCGCGACATCAACGACGACGGCTACCCGGACATCTACGTCTGTAACGATTACTGGACGCCGGATCGCATCTGGATCAATGACGGCAAGGGACACTTCCGCGCGCTGGATCGGCTGGCCATGCGCAACACCAGCGCCTCTTCGATGGGCATTGACTTTGCCGACATTGACCGCGATGGCCGCATGGACTTTTTTGTCGTCGATATGTTGAGCCGCGATCACCAGTACCGCATGCGGCAGGTCGAAGCGCACAAGCCCGCGCCGCGACCCATCGGCAAGATCGATGATCGTCCGCAGGTAAATCGCAACACACTCTATCTCAATCGCGGCGACCATACCTTCGCAGAGATCGCCAACCTGAGCGGCGTCGAAGCTTCGGAATGGTCGTGGTCGCCCGTCTTCCTCGACGTTGACCTCGATGGCTATGAAGACCTGCTGATTACCAACGGCCATGCGCGGGATGTTCAGGATGCCGACTCAAGCAATCAGGTCAAGGCCATGAAGATCGGCAGTATTCAAGAGATGCAGCGCACCCTGCTGCTCTATCCACCGCTGAACCCGCCGAAAGTCGCCTTCCATAATCTCGGCAACCTGCGCTTCGAAGAGACCGGGCACGCATGGGGCTTCGACACGCAGGGCATTTCGCATGGCATCGCGCTCGCCGATCTCGACAATGACGGCGACCTGGATGTCATCACCAATAATCTCGATGCGCCGGCGGGCATCTACCGCAACGATACGGACGCGCCGCGCGTTGCCGTGCGCTTGAAGGGCGAATCGCCGAACACAGAGGCTATCGGCGCAAAGATCAAACTGATCGGCGGCGCGGTGGCCGAACAGATTCAGGAAGTGATTTGTGGCGGACGTTACGAATCCGGGTCTGATCCTCTGCGCGTCTTCGCCGCCGGATCGGCGACCGGCGGCATGACCATCGAAGTGACCTGGCGAAGCGGCGCGAAGAGTCGCACGACGGACGTGCTGCCGAACCGGCTTTATGAGATTGAGGAATCAGGCTCAAGCGCGGCCAGCCCGCCGCCTGCGCCTGAGCCCTTGTTCAAGGACGTGAGCAATCTCATCAACCACGCGCACCACGAAAACGAATTCGACGACTTTCAGCGCCAGCCCCTGCTCGCCAACCGGCTCAGTCAGCTAGGGCCGGGCGTCGCCTGGCATGACATAGACGGCGACGGCAATGATGATCTCATCATCGGCAGCGGCAAAGATGGGCGGCTCGCGGTTTTCCTGAACAATGGCAAAGGCGGGTTCGGTGGTCTTTCGACGATGGCGACGGCGGCGGCAACGACGCGGGATCAAACCTCCGTGCTCGCCTGGACTGCGAGTCCCGGCTCCAGTTCCCTGCTCGCCGGCCTATCGAATTACGAAGACGGGCAGGCCGACGGTCAGTCGGCGGCGCGCATAGATTTCTCGAATCTGGCTATCGCTTCCGAGAGCGGCATCAATGGACAGCTTGCGGCGACAGGGCCGATGGCGCTGGCCGACATTGACGGCGACGGCGATCTCGACCTGTTCATCGGCGGTCGCACGATTCCCGGCAAGTACCCGCAACCGGCGGCCTCGCAAGTCTTCCGCAACGAGGGCGGCCAGTTTGTCCTTGATGCACAGAATACCGCGAAATTCGCGGCGCTCGGCCTCGTCTCCGGCGCGGTCTTCAGCGACATTGATGGCGACGGCGATGCCGACCTCGTCCTCGCCCTCGAATGGGGTTCTGTGATGGTTTTTACAAATGATAAAGGATCCTTTATGGACGCGACGGAGCGGCTCGGCCTCTCGAAGTACAAAGGCTTATGGAACGGTGTGACCATCGGCGATCTGGACGAAGACGGCAAGCTCGACATCATCGCCACCAACTGGGGCCTGAACAGCAAGTATCGCACAGACCCGCAGCATCCATTGCGTCTCTACTACGCTGACTTCGACGGCAACGGCACGCTCGATCTGGTCGAAACCTACTTTGACGCCAAGATGGGCAAGTATGTTCCCTATCGCGGGCTGGATGCGATGGCCGCCGCCATGCCTTTCATCAAAGAGAAGTTTACCACTTATAAAGCCTATGGCGCGGCTGGCGTCGAAGACATCTTCGGGCCGCGATTGGCGAGCGCGCCTTCTGTAACCGCGAACACATTAGCGCATCTGGCGTTCTTGAACCGGGGCGATCATTTCGAGGCGGTGGCGCTGCCGATTGAGGCACAGTTTGCCCCGGCTTTCGGAGTCGGCGTCGCCGATTATGACGGCGATGGTCACGACGATGTATTCATCGCCCAAAACTTTTTCGCCACGCAGATCGACACGCCGCGACTGGATGGCGGGCGCGGCCTGTGGATGAAGGGCGACGGCAAGGGCAAGCTGACGGCGGTGCCGGGTGAGGAATCGGGCATCAAAGTTTACGGCGACGGGCGCGGTTCGGCGCTCGCCGATTTCGACAGAGATGGCCGCGTCGATCTCGTGGTCACGCAGAATGGCGCGGCGACCAAGCTATTCCAGAATGTCGGGGCAAAGCCGGGCTTGCGCGTCCGGCTCGCGGGCGCGGCGGGCAACATCGACGGCATAGGGGCGACCATACGCCTGATCTTCGCCAACCGCACAGGCCCTGCGCGAGAAATTCATGGCGGTTCAGGTTACTGGTCGCAGGATTCCGCTGTGCAGGTGATGGGGACGCCAGAAACACCGACGCAGGTGTGGGTGCGCTGGCCCGGCGGCAAGCAGACGACCGCGAACGTGCCGGCAAATGCTAAAGAGATAAGTGTGGCGATGGACGGCAGCGTCACCGTCCTGCAATGAGTACAATGTTAGAGGCACCTTTGCCACAAAGACACCAAGACACTAAGGGACACAAAGAACATGGTGATTCTTAGTGTCTTAGTGTCTTTGTGGCAAACGCTCAACTCACTTGCAAACTGCTCTGGCTTGCTTGCAATGATCGCCATCATTTTTCTTTGGGCAGCCGCAGCGCCGTCTCGACATCTCGCGGCGTGACGTAGCGCGTGTGAAAGTTTTGCCAGTCTTGCGGGTGACGCCGGTAAACCGGATCATCTTCTAAGCGGCCCGGCGGCGTTGTGTAGTTAGGATTGCCATGCGCCGGCAAGGGCAACACGGTCTTCGAGAAGGCTGTGTTGAAGTCGCCGCCTTTGACCCAGCCATCGCCGATCAACACGAAGTCGCGCCGCCAGCCAGAGGGCGGCGCTGGCGGCGCGGCGAACAGGAAGCGCAGCTCGTCGCCGGCTTTCATGATCACATAGCGGTCATCGATCTTCGCCAGCAATTCGCGCACGTCGCCATAGCGTGTGTAATAGCCGATCAGGTCGCGCCATCGTTGTGTAAAGCCAATTACAGGATGGTAGATGGGCTGTTCGGGCGAGGACTCATTCGCCTGCTCGATTTTGGAAATGCCGCGAAAGCCAAGCTCCGCCGTTTGCGCGCTCAAACGCGACGTTCGATAGGACGAGTCCGGCTGCGCTGCCGCCCACCCGATGGCGTCCCAGTAGATTTCCAGATTGGTTCGCAGCCGCGCGCGGCGCGGCACGCCGGGACGGAAGACGCCTTCGAGATTGATGAGAATCGTTTTGTCTTTATCTGAGGGGAAACCGAGCCCCGGACGCGCGACTATCCAGCCGCCTTTGCCGTCCGGGACTTCAAGGCGCAGGTCTTGCGGCGCTGTGCGTCCCTGCGAGATGGCGACGTTAGTTGAACTGTCTGTCGGATGAAACCAGCCGGTGGCGATTAACCAGAGCGGCCCGCGCGCCGGCGCTTCCGTAGGCAATTCGATCTCGACGAAATGATCTCGCGTCACGCCCAGATACTGACCCCGACCGAAGGTGTCGAGATAGCGCCGGTCGCGTTCGCCAACGATCTGCGTGACGTTCTGGCCGCGATCATCCCACGCCGCCGCGAGAGGACGCGGGATTGCAGTCGCACGCACGGCGAGCGCGGCTGGCTGATGCGCGTAGCGTTCGTCAACAAAAATCTCCGTCTCCGGCGGATGATCCACCACCATCAAAGAGATGAAGTCAAAGTAATGCGTCTCCCATAGATCGGCAGTGATCCGCACGTCATACAGGCCGTCCCTGGCGGTCAACTGGTCGCCGCGAATCTTTATCCAGTCTTCGGTCTGTGTCGCCTGTGCGGTCTCCCACGCCTTCTCACGCACTCCGAGCGGCGCGCGCCAGATGAGATCGGTCACAAAGCTCATCTGTTGGCCATCGTAAGCAAACACGAACGGACAGGAGCCGTCGAGACGCCGATCGAAGACCACGGGGGCTCCGTAAGGTAGATCACTCTTCACGTCGAACTCGGCCTGCACGAAGCCGTTGGGCCAGAGGATGCGCACCACGTCGACATCGCTATACTTGCCCAGACCGAAGTGAACGGAAGGGCCGGTGATCGGCTGCCGTTGTAGCAACAGCCCTGAGCGAATCTCGACCTGACCGCCAACGCCAAACGGGTTGACGCGCTGGTCGCCTTTCGACTGCTTGGCGCGGGCGCGCACCTCTTTCCAGTGATAGTCCCTCTGCGTGCGGCTGACGAGCCGCACAGCTTGCCCACCGGGCGAAAGGCCAAGCAGGTCGAGGCTTCCATCATCTGTAACGTCGGCTACTGAATAGAGTCGAGCGAGCGGCAGCGAGGTCGCCAGAGGTTGCAGGCCGCCCGTCCCGTTGCCGAGCCATATCTGTCCATCAAGCGAGCCGGAAACGAGCAGGTCGAGGCTGCCATTGTTATCCAGGTCGGCGATCAGCAGGCGGGCCGATTGATTGGCGGGCTCGCTGCCGGCGTTCTGCCAGCGGCAGAGTTCAGCCACTTGCCAATCAGCGCCTTCGGACTTATCAGAGAGGCGCAGCACTGTGCCATTCCGCTCAAGCACGATCAAATCAAGTGTGCCGTCGTTGTCTAGGTCGGCGATATTGATCGCTGACACCTGGGCGATGCTCTGCGGCAGCGAGCGGGCGAGGAACTGGCCGGAGCGCTCGTTAGAGAAAACGGTTAGTCGCCCCTGTGCGTCCAGCAGCGCAGCATCGGCGTCGCCGTCGCCATCCAGGTCAGCCCACGCGAAGCCGCGCAACTCAGAGATGTCGTTGAATAGCGATAGCTGAGTGAATGTGCCATCGCCATTGTTTCTTAGCACAACCGGCGGCCCTGTCTGCGCGCCGAGTATCAAATCAAGATCGCCATCCGATTCAAGGTCTGCCGCCCACGCCCCCACATACGCGCCTTTCTCTACGCCTGCGGGCAGCTTCGCGCGCGCCGTCACATCATCGAACGCGCCCTTGTCATTCTGTTGCCAGAGACGCAGCCCAGCCGCTCCCGCGAAGGCAAAGTCTGTCTTGAAGTCGTAGTTGAAATCGAGCGCCAGAACTCCATGCGGCGATGGAACGGCAGCCGCACTGCCACCAGGAAAGTTCAGCTTCGCGCCGCCGGCAAGTCGAACTTCGCGCCCGTTAGCGGCGATGACCACAGGCTTCTGCTCGCCGCTGAGCAGCACTGCGCCGATCCAGTCCCAACGGCTTGCGCCAAAGTCAGTGGCAGGTTCAAGCGAGTAGGCCAGTCCTTCATCCGGGGGCGCAGCAATCGAACTCGGCGAAGGCAGGCGCAGGAAACGGCTGAGGGGCTGGGCACTGTCCGCAGGCGAATTTTTCAGTTCCGCCATGCCCTGCCTGTATTCCGGCACGCGCACGAGCAGGTTTGTAAGGACGGCTACTTTGGCCGCCGCTTCATCTCGATCCGTTTCCGCAGCCGCCTGCAACGCGGCGAGTTGTTGCTGCGCTTCAGACGGCCACGCCATCGCGCGCGATGACAGTTGAGCGACGGCGCTTTGCAAGGTTTCCGTGTCGCCGCGTTTGGCGGCGATCTGCGCCACGTCGACGAGCGCCGCCAGATTCTCCGGCTGCAACTGGTGAATCTTCTCCAGCAGGCGTTGAGCTTGACGAGCGCCATCCTCGCCGCCCTGCCGTTCGAGCGCTTCAGCGAGCGCATAAGCCGCCTGCACGTTGCCGCTGTCGATATCGACTGCCTTGCGGAATGATTCCAGGGCCTTCGCCGCATCGCCGCGACTGAGCGCAAGCTGACCAATGAGGAAGTGAATCTGGCTGCTGTCGGGCGCGAATCGCCGCGCTTTTTCCAATCGTTCAGCCGCAACGTCAAGCTCTCTCTGGCGCAGTGCCAGCAGCCCTAGGTTGGCCCACGCGGCAGGCTCTTCCGGCACAAGCTGGGTTGCCAGAGTCAACTGTTCTTCGGCGCGAACCTGTTCGCCTACTTGCAAAGCCGCCAGTCCGATATAGAACGCCTGAACGACTTCCGCATACTCTTTCGAGGCGGTGTCTATGGGGATAGGCTTCGTCGTTTCTCTGCCGGCACGACAGGCAGCCCCGCTCAAAAGAATCAGGAGCAACAAGAGAAATGATGAAGTGATGCGTGATGCGTGATTCGTGATGCGGGATGCCCCGCTCTGCACGTGCGCCGGCTTGCCGTTTCTGTCGTTCATCATTTATCTCTTGTCACGCATCACGCATCACGCATCATTTTTTCAGTTGCTGCTGGCTCTGCGTCGCAAGGTCGCGTAAGCGTTTGACCTGCGGGTCGCTGTTGTCTTCGGTGGCCTTGAGGTATCGTGTATACGCGCTTCTGGCGTTGTCAGCGCTGCCCTGAACTCTGTACAACTCGCCGAGATACCACCAGGCTTTTAGTATGTCAGGACTGGTGGCCGTTTCCAGTTGCGGAATCAGCGATTCAAGCTCGGCCAATGCTTCGGATTTCCTCCCGGCCAGAGTTTCCAGTACGGCAATGTTGATCGTGTAAGCCTCTCGCTTATAAACCATGCGCTGACGGCCCTGATCGAAGAGCGCGATGGCTTCATCAAGCTTGCCTTGCTGTTGATAAGCCAGGCCCAACTGATCGAGCGCCACGTCGTAATCGGGATAAACCGCAAGCACAGGTTTCAAGGCAGCGATGGCATCATCGTAGCGCTGCTCGCGGTTGGCGATGATTCCCAGCAATATGTGACCGTTGGTCAGGTCCGGCTTGATCTCCAGCGCACGCACCAGCGCTTGTTTAGCCTCTGGAAGACGCCCGGCGCGTTGATACTGGTTGGCGAGTTGCGAGTAGGCGAAGGAGGATGAAGGGTCTACTTTCACTCCATACTCGAACAAGGTCAGGTCATCGTTCCAGACGGGATTATACACTCGCGCGAGAACCGCGAAGCCGATGCTGATCAACAGTCCGGCGACAGCGGCGGCTGGCTGATAGGCCTGCGCTCTGACGGGCAGGAATCTTTCGGCCAGCGTGACCAGACCTGTGCCGATTATGATGAGAGCACCAAACAAGGGCAGGTACAGATAGCGATCCTGAACCAGCATTTCGGCCAGGAAAATGCGCGTGTTCAGAGCCGGGGCGAGCGGCAACAGAAACCAGATCAGCCCCAGTTGAACCGCTGTGCGGCGGCGAGCCAGCTTGTATAACAAATAACCGAGTGCCGTCAGGACGACGAGCGGCAAAACGAAATTCGCCAATCCGAGATGATCAAACGTCACCGGTCGCAATCCGTGAAAGGGACTGAGTGTGAAGGGAAAGAGGGTCTGCCTGATATAAAACAGCAACACGCTGGGAATGCTCAACAGCATTTCGCTAAAACTTGGGCCGGTGGGGACAGCAATCTGAAAGCCGTGCAGAACCTGATAGTGCAGCAGTAGAAAGATCGCCGCCGCTGCCAGAAAAGGCAGGCTGCGATAAAAAGCCGGCTTGAGAGCAACCTTCGGCGAAGCGCTCTGGTTCAAAATCAGTTCGGAAAAGAAGATGATGGCAGGGAAAGTCACGGCGACCTCTTTGCTGAACAAGGCCGCGAAGTAGAGCAAGATCGCGCCTGCCCAATAGAACCACAGCGGGCGCTTGCGCAGGGCGAGGTAGCATAAGAAGCTGCCGAACAGGAAGCCGGATACCAGCAAGTCAGGGACTCCCGAAATCCAGGTCACAGATTGCACATGAATCGGATGAGCGGCGAACATCCAAGTCACTATCGCGCACACCACAGGCCGCAAACCGAGTCCCAGGAGCAGGCGATAGCCGAGCAGCGTGACCAGCAGATGAGCGAGAATATTAAAGACATGCCAGCCCGTCGTATCCGCTCCGAAAAGTTTGTAATTCAGAATCAGCCAGCCGACAAACGCCGGACGCCAATAATTGCTTTTCGCCTCGCCGGGATTGCCTTTGAAGGCCCAGACGTCCGAAGTCATGGCCTTCCAAAAATGCTGGCCTTGTTGAATGTAAGGATTGTCGGCGATCTGCACGGTGTCGTCATAGACGAACTTGCCATGCAGCGCGTTGGAATAGGCGATGACCGTCAGGAGCAGGGCGATAGCCAGCACGCCTGCCTGCCACTTCCAGTCGAAGGCAGCCAGGGTGGCCGGTTTTTTCTGGCTGGAACCTGCCGAAGGAGTTCGAGACTTGCGCGATTTGCGAGCCGTCACCGCATCACCTTATCTCAAACAGGCGACGTGCGGCAACTCTGAGGAAATGATCGCCCACGCCAGATCGAGTCGCCAAAAGAGCCAATCAGGCGGCACAGATTGCATCTGTAACACGCACCACATCGACAATCTCGCGCACGTCGTGAACGCGAATCAGGTGCGCGCCACGCAGGATGGCGGCGGCGACCGTTGCGGCGGTGCCATAGACGCGCTCGCTTTCGGCGCGGCCCGTCAGCCGACCGATGAAACGCTTGCGCGATGTGCCGATCATCAACGGCAGGTTGAACGGCTCGAAGCGGTCGAGGTGATTCAAGATCGCCAGGTTCTGTTCCAGCGTTTTGCCGAAGCCGATGCCCGGATCAAGAATGATCCGCTGACGCTCGACACCACGCGCTTCGGCTTCACGCAGAGCAATGTTCAAGTCGTTTTGAATCTCGGCAAAGATGTCGCGGCTCGGCGCAAGCTTCTGCATGGTCGCCGGCTCGCCGCGCATATGCATGAGGACGAGCGCCGCCCGCGCCTGCGCCGCAACCTCGGCGATCTTCGGATCAAAACGCAGCGCGCTCACATCATTGAGAAGGCTCGCGCCCAGGTCAACCGCCGCGCGCGCGACATCGCTCTTATATGTATCAACGGCGATGGGAATGCGCAGTTGCTTGCCGAGTCCTTTCAAGACGGGTGCGATGCGCGCCAGTTCGTCGCCTGCTGAAATTCGCTCGGAGCCGGGCCGTGTGCTTTCGCCGCCGACTTCGATGATATCTGCGCCGTCCGTCTGCATCTGCAAGGCGCGCTCGACGGCAAGCCCTGGTTCGTAATGTAAGCCACCATCAGAGAATGAATCGGGCGTGACGTTCAAGACGCCGACGACGAGCGTGCGCCGGCCCAACTCAAGCGCCCGGCCATCGCGCAAAGCAATGCGAAAGGGCTTTCTCATGATCTGAAGGCTAACGGCTCGACAGGCCGTTGTACAAGGCTTGGAGCGAGGCATCGCGACGGTTGACAATGCGAAGGCTTCAGCGCAACATAACGCTTGCCTCAAGGGGCATGAATGGAGCAACGAGCGATGATGGACAAGCACACCATAGCAGCGCGGCAGAACCGGCTGGCATCCATCATGGAGCGCATCGCCGCTTCTTATGATGTCGTGACGCCGAAGATTCATCACCTCGACCGCATGCCCCTGCCGTCGCGCAGCGATGCCGCTGCAATCATGCAGGCGTTTGAAGAGATCATCTTTCCCGGTTCTTCGAGCACCGGCGGCGTCACGCATCACGGCATTATCTATCGCGTGCAGGAACGCACGGGCTGGCTCTTCGAGCACCTGCGCGAACAGATTTCGCGCGGCTTCCAGCACATGAAACAACTCGACGGCGAGATGCCGTTCGCCGCCGACGAGCAGGCCGAAGAATGCGCTTACCAGTTCCTTGAATCGCTGCCCGGCCTGCGGCAACGGCTGGCGAAAGACATCGAAGCGGCTTACGACGGCGACCCGGCAGCGCATTGCATAGACGAAATCATCCTGAGCTATCCGGCAGCCTACGCCATCACCGCTTATCGCGCCGCGCACGAGTTGCATCGCATGGACGTGCCGATTCTGCCGCGCCTGCTGACCGAGCTGGCGCATTCGCGCACAGGCATAGACATGCATCCGGGCGCTCGTATTGGCGACAGCTTTTTCATCGATCACGGCACCGGCGTGGTCATCGGCGAGACGACGATCATCGGCAATCACGTCAAGCTCTATCAAGGCGTGACGCTCGGCGCGCTGTCATTTCCGAAAGACGAATCGGGGCGCTTGATTCGCGGCCAGAAACGCCATCCGACGATTGAAGACAACGTCGTCATCTACGCCGGCGCGACCATACTCGGCGGCGACACAGTGATCGGCGAAGGCAGCATCATCGGCGGCAATGTCTGGCTGACGGAATCGGTGCCGCCCGGCTCGCGTGTCGTGCAGACCGAGCCGAAGCCGCGACTGCTCGCCCCCCACGAACAGTTTCAGGAAATCTAAGGAAGTGACAAGTGACAAGTGACAGGTGACAAGAAGGCTATGCTTTCAAAGTATCATCTTCTCGCGCACCACTTCTTTCTTATCACTCGTCACTTGTCACTTGTCACCATCATCTAATGATGAATCTTGAATCGCTGATTGCCATGGCCGAGCGCGCCGGATTTAGCGCGCAGCTTTCCAGTCATTTTTCAAACGTAACATTTACCACACAGATGTCGCTGCCTTTTGATGGCCCGATGCAGCCGTCTTATTCCGTTTGCATCGCTTCCCTGCCCGCCAGCGCCAACGACCGTTTTCAACCATTCAACGCCAAACAGGCAGACCGCCGCGCGATTGAACGCCTGACGGCGCAATTGTGCGATGCGGTGGCACGCCTTGACGGCACTGGGTTGCTCTTCGTTTACGGCGTGCCGCGCGACCTGGCGCGTGTGGCGACGGCGCTTGCCGAGGCGCTGACCTTTCGCTACTGGATCGCCGTGCGCACGCTGACCGCGACGAAAGAAAACGGCCTGCGACCTGAGCACACCGGCTTGCTCGTGATGTCGAAGCCGGGCGCGGCAATCAACCCTCTGCGCATTCCACATCCGCGCTGCCGCCATTGCAATCAAACGCTCAAGGACTGGGGCGGCAAATCGCACCTGATGCACCCTGAAGGCGTCAGGCTGTCGGACGTCTGGATGGATTTAGTCGTCGATTCACGGGAGCGCATGCCTGCGGAAATCTTCGAGCGCATCCTCGACCTCGCCGCAAGCCCTGAGCGCGCTTCGCTGCTGCTGCTCTTTCCCGAAGCGATACAGTCAATCACTCCGGCAACGAATCCGCCTGAGCGTATACGTTCATTCAACCCGCTGGCTCACAAGCTACGCGGTCGCCCTGCCTTTAAGTCGCAGGCGATTCCCGACGCCTTGCTCAACCGCTTGCATCGCGCGCCGTGCCTCGACGTGCTGCGCCGCATCCCTTCGGCGTCGATTGACCTGGCATTCGCCGATCCGCCATTCAATCTGACTAAAAGTTACGAAGGCTACAAAGACGACCTCGCCGAGCGCGATTATCTCGGATGGTGCAAGCGCTGGCTGGTCGAGTATGAACGGGTGTTGAAGCCGGGCGGCGCGCTGTTCCTATTGAACTTGCCGAAGTGGGCAGCGGGGCTGGCGGATTTTCTATTGCGCAGCGGCAGCCTGTACCTGCAAAACTGGATCGTCTGGAATGCGCTGCCGGAGCCGAAAGGGGTGCTGATGCCGGCGCATTATGCGCTGCTTTATTTCACCAAAGGCAAGCGCCCGGCGAGATTCAACTATTGCTCGATGGAAAAGGGCTGGCAGCCGTTTGATGAAGCGGTCTTCCCGCCCGACCGCCCGGACGTTTGCGAGCGCCGAGTTTGCATGCGCCGGCGGCGCACATCGACGCAGACCTGGCGCGGCGAGTTGACAGACATCTGGTACGATATTCATCGCGAGCGCCGACCGATCAAAAAGTCTGCTGAAGAGAAAGCGCATCCGTGCGCTACGCCTGAGCGATTGCTTGACCGCATCATTCGACTGGCGACAAATCCGGGCGACATCGTGCTCGATGCCTTCGCCGGGACAGGCACCTCTGCGCTGGTGGCCGAGCGCTTGAATCGCCGGTTCATCGCGATTGAGCAAGCCGTTGAGTATCATCATGTCGCCGACCGGCGCTTGCGCGAAAAATGCTCGTCGTGGCAGCGCGCGACGAGGCCGAGCGAACGCGGCGCGGCGTCGAAGCGCGCCTTGCAACTCGAACTCAAGCGCCTGACATTGATGCTGGGACGATTGCCGAATCTGGCCGACGTGGAGCGTCTGTCGAAGTACACGCCGGCGATCTTCGAGCAGGCTTTCGATTCGTGGAGCATGGCGCTCAAAGCCGCAAGGAACGTGCTGGCGGCGCTGCCAGAGTTCGCCGAAGTTCTATCTAGCACCGAACAGTTGGAGATGTTCGTGCAACCGTTTGGCGTATCGCCTTCAGGCGAAATTGTTCGCCAACCAGACCTACTGCCTGAAGGCCGTACTGCAAACCTCATCACTTCGTTGAATCATAGCGTAACCACAGACGAAGAAGACCCATCAGCTTATCCGATCAGTTGAGGCAACCATGCAAGCAACCGAAAAACTTTATTTCACCGATTCAGACCTGTTGGAGTTTCCGGCGACAATCGTCGCCGTACAAGCGACGGAGCAAGCGCATCACGTCATTCTCGACCGCACGGCATTTTATCCGACCGGCGGCGGTCAGCCGCATGACACGGGCTTGCTTGATGAGTCGCGCGTCATCGATGTCTTTGAAGACGACGCCGGCATCATTCATCACGTCGTCGAGCAGGCCGGCGCGCTGGTCGCAGGTCAAACCGTGCAGGGCCGCATTGATCGCGCGCGGCGGCTCGATCATCTGCAACAGCACAGCGGCCAGCACATCCTGTCGCAAGCCTTCGTGCAGGCGTGCGGCGCGGAGACCCGCTCGTTTCATCTAGGCTCGCGCACCTCGACGATTGACATCGAATTATCATCGCCGAGTGACGATCATCTGCGCGCGGCTGAAGAGATCGCCAATGCGGTCATCTTTGAAGACCGCCCGATGCACATTCATCTGGTGAACGAAGAAGAGGCCAGGCAGTTGCCGCTGCGCAAAGAGGCGGCGGTCGAGGGCACGATTCGCGTCATAGAGATCGCCGACTTCGACTGGTCGCCTTGTGGCGGCACGCACGCCAAACGCACGGGGCAGATCGGCCTCATCGCCATCAAAGGTTATGAGCGCGCCAAGAAGATGACGCGCGTGGAATTCGTCTGCGGCCATCGCGCGCTTGATGAATACCGCACGGCGCACAAGACGGCGCTGGCGGTGGCACAGTTGTTCAGCGGCGAACGCGACGCCGCGCCTGAACTGGTGGCGCGCGCCATTCAAGAGAACAAGGCGCTCAAGAAGCGAATACGCGAACTGCTCGAAATCGCCGTGACGGTCGAAGCTACAGAGATGCTTGCAGCCGCAACGCCTGCGGGCGAATTCAAAGTGGTGCGCGCTACGTTCGAGGGCCGCGATCCTGAAGAAGTGCGTTGGCTGGCGTCAAAGATCGTCCAGGCCGAGCCGTCTGTGGCGCTGCTCGGCGCCAGGGCTGCGGGCGCGGCACGATTGGTCTTCGCGCGTTCGGCGTCGCTCGATCAGAACATGGGGCAGTTGCTTGCGGAAGCTTGCCAGTTGTTGGGCGGGCGCGGCGGCGGCAGGCCCGAACTGGCGCAAGGCGGCGGGCCTGATGCCGCGAAGCTTGAAGCGGCGATCAACCTTGCAGCAGAAAAGCTGCTGGCGTGATCAACGATGAATCATAAAGAGGAGTAGCCACAGAGGCACAGAGGCACAGAGATAAAATAAAAATCTAAACACAACCATCGTTGCTAACTTTTTATCTCTGTGCTTCTGTGGCCAATCTTACAGTTCGATCAGTCCAGCTTGTTCACCGAGCGATGGAAGCGCGCGATGATGTTGGGATCGGGAGACAGCGAAATCTCGGCTTTGTCTTTGCCCGCATAATCGAATAAAGATAAGACGTGGCGCATGCTTTCGAGGCGCGCTTTTTTCTTGTTATTCGCGCGCACGATGAGCCAGGGGCTGAATGACGTGTGTGTGCGGCTGAACATGAGTTCTTTGTATTTGGAGTAGTCGTCCCATAGCTCCTGCGCGCGCCCATCAATCGGGCTGAGCTTCCATTGTCGCAGCGGGTTCTTCCTTCTCTCCTCGAAGCGCTTCAACTGCTCTTTCTTGGAGATCGAAAACCAGAACTTGACGACCGTGATGCCGTCTTCAAAAAGCATGTGCTCGAACTCCGGCACCTGGCGCATGAAGCGGTCATACTCTGCATCGGTGCAGAAGCCGTTGACCGGCTCGACGATGGCGCGGTTATACCAACTGCGATCAAAGAAGACGATCTCGCCGCGATTCGGCAGTTGCTTCATATAACGCTGAAAGTACCACTGGCCGGTCTCTTCTTCGCTAGGCTTCGGCAGCGCGACAACGCGCAGGGCACGCGGGCTGAGATGTTCAGTGAAGCGCAGGATAGTGCCGCCCTTGCCGGCAGCGTCGCGGCCCTCAAAGAGAATCGCCACACGCTTCTTCTTCTCCTGCACCCAACGTTGCATCTTCACCAGTTCGATTTGCAGCTTCTCCAGTTCGGCCTCGTATCGGAGCGTGTCTTTGAGCTTGCTGGCATCGAAGTGTTTGTTGCGCAGCGCATCAAGCAATGCCTTCATCGAGCGCACATGCTTCAAGTCTGCGTGAGTCAGCACAGGTACATCGGCTGGCGCGCTGGTTTTTTCAGGGGCCACAAGACTAAAAGGATTTGTCGACATGTTGATCTCCAACGAATCAGGCAGTTTTGGGAGCAAGGCTCAGTTGCCGAGGTACTTGGTCATCATATCGATCAGCAGCGTGAAATCTATGGGCTTCGGCGCATAGTCTGTGCAACCTGCGGCTTGAGCCTGGCTTTGTATATCGATCAGATCGTGCGCCGTCAGGGCAATGATCGGCACGCGTTTCAGGGCGTCGCTCTGACGAATCCGCCGCGTCGCACTCAGGCCGTCAATGACCGGCAGCGACAAGTCCATGAGAATCAAATCGGGCTTGTCGTTGAGCGCTTTTTCAATGGCCTGCGCGCCATCTGTGGCTTCGATGACTTCATAGCCTTCGATTTTCAACAGCATCGACAGTGAAAACCGGCTGTCATCAAAATCATCAACCACCAGGACACGCTTTGCAGAGTTCATCATTGATCTATCCTTACCTTTAGCCTCACCTCGGTCACAGATTTGACGAAATGACTATCAAACTAGATGCCAGTTCATACGACTGTAGTATTTTTGCAATATACGGCACACCACCGGTTCGCTTATCCAGTTGCATACATATCGGTCACAGTTGCTGGCAAACCCGTCTCGATTCGCTGCAAAGGATCTTAGAAGTTCTCTGATCCCTTGCCAATTCGTGTATTGCTGCTGGCATACAGGTTGCCTATTGTACGATGCGCAGTCAATTTGTCAACGGTTAGAGTTTGTCACAGAATGTCGAAAATATGAAAAGGAAAAAGCAGCTTCGCAGAAGGGGCGCGGGCAGATAGAGTCCTGCAGCTCGCGGCAATGCCGGACTGAAGGGAAATTGATTTGCTCAGCCGCCGGGTGGAAGATAACCTCATTAATATTCCACCGCACTTCAAGCGCAGCGAGCGACTAACAGATCGCATCACGGCTTGTCTGACAGGCGAGACCAATTCGGATTCGGAAATATGAGCGCAATGAATATAAGCGAAGGCCCGCGTGTTAGCGACGTGACGCTGGTGGTTTGCGATGCGGCGGGAAGGCTGCTGGCCATCTCAGCAAACGCGCCGAAAGAGATCATCTCCTGCTCGCCGGTCGCGCATCAGCATTTTGCGGAGATCTTCGGGGAGAGTTCGGCCATCACGCGCTGGCTTACAGATCATCTCGGCCAGGCGCGGCGCGAGGGCGATTACTTTGCCGAGAGCCAGGTCGAAGCCAGCGACGGCCTGCTGCAGGTCCGCCTGGAAAGTCTGATGTGCGATGAGGAATTATATGGCTTCGCCTTGACGCTCACGCCTGTGGTTGCGCCGGCGACCGGCGAGCGGCTCGAAGACGGCGATTCGGTAGTCTACCGCAAGCAATGGCACGAGATTAAAAATTATATCGGCGCGTTGAAACTCTACGCGACCTTTCTGACCAGAAAACTGCCCGAAGGCGACGAGAGGCAGACGATAGAAAAAATGCTCAATGGCATCAATAGTCTGATCGATTACTTAGCCAGAATCCGCAGAGGTGAAACCAAGTGAAGACACGAGGCAACATACTAGTCATTGACGACGAAGAGACGATTCTCGATTCGCTCCGCCTGAACCTGACGCAATCAGGTTATAGCTGCACGACGGCGCGCAACGGCCAGGAAGGCATCGCACTTTTTGAAAACGGCGATTTCGACCTGGTGCTGTGCGACTTGCAACTTCCAGATATGTCTGGCACAGACGTGACGCGCAGGCTGAGAGAGCAGCGAGAGTCTATAGAGGTGATTATCATCAGCGGCTACGGCTCGGTTGCCAACGCCGTCGAGGCGACCAAAGCCGGGGCCTTTCATTTCGTTGAAAAGCCGTTCGAGTTCGACGCCCTGCAAGTGCTCATCGAACGGGCGCTCGAACGCAAGACGTTGATTGAAGAGAGCGACCAGTTGCGCCGCACGCTGCAACAGCGCACGACTTACAGCGCCATCGTCGGGCGCTCGAAGCAGATGCAGAACATCTTCGAGATGATCGAAGCGGTCGCCAAAAGCGATGCCAACATACTGATCGTCGGCGATTCGGGCACCGGCAAGGAGTTGATCGCCAACGCGGTTCACTTCAATTCGCATCGCGCCAAAGGGCCGTTCGTTAAAGTCAACTGCGCGGCATTGCCCAAAGAGTTGATCGAGTCCGAGTTGTTCGGCCACACGAAAGGCGCATTCACCGGCGCGGCGCGCGACAAAGAAGGCTTGATCGCGCGGGCCAACGGCGGCTCGTTGCTGCTGGATGAAATCGCCGAGATGCCGCTCGAATTACAGCCGAAACTCTTGCGCGCTTTGCAGGAGCGCGTCTTCTACCGTCTCGGCAGCGAGCGCCCCGTCGAGGTCGATTTCCGCTTGATCTGCTCGACGAATCGCAATCCGCCCGACGCCGTGCGCAGCGGCTTGTTGCGCGAAGACCTCTACTACCGCATCTCGACGATCACCATCGAAGTGCCGCCGCTCAAAGAGCGCGCCGAAGATGTGCAGTTGCTCGCCGATCATTTCCTGAGCACCTTCGCAGGTAAATATGCCAAGCCCGTGCACGGGTTTTCGCAGCCGGCGGTGTCATCGATGTACAACTATCACTGGCCGGGCAACGTCCGCGAACTGGAATCGGCTATCGAGCGCGCCGTGTTGCTATCGAAAGGCGAGTTGATCGAGCCGACCGACCTGCCCTTCACGGCGCTTGAAACGCCGGCAATGAGCGCGGCGCATAACAACGATTTTCATGTGCCGCAAGATATGAAGCTGGAAGAGATCGAACGCGAGGTGATTTACCAGACGCTGAAGCGCACGAAGGGCAACAAACAGGCGGCGGCCAACGTGCTGGGCATCTACCGCCCGCGACTCTACAGCAAGATTCGCAAGTACAACCTGACCGAGTTCATGTAGAGAATTTTGGATTTTAGATTTTGGATTTTAGATTCTCAGGATAATCTTCGTATATAGCCGCTTGTCCTGGCTTGGCAACCTGGGAATCAAATCCGGTCTTCCGCCGTTTGATTCGGCAATCTAAAATCCAAAATCTCATCGGGGTGCGTGATGGATACGAATAACGAGACGGTGGATTTGGGAGCAACCGGCAAAGAGGGGCTGATCGGCAGAACGCTGCAAGGCAAGTATCGCATCGAAGAACTTCTCGGCTCCGGCGGCATGTGTGACGTCTATCGCGCCATCCACGTACAGATGGGCAAGCAGGTCGCCATCAAGATACTCAAGCCGCAACTCGCCGTCGATCCGGCCATCGCCCGGCGCTTCGAGCAGGAAGCGCGCGCCGCGTCGCGCATTCATCACCCCAACGCCATCAACGTCATGGATTACGGCATAGGCGAAGGCAATACGCCGTTCATCGTGATGGAGTATGTCAACGGCATCACGCTCGGCGAATTGATGCGCCAGCATGGCGCCTTATCAATTGAGCGCGCCGCTAATATTCTCAGGCAAATTTGCGGGGCGCTCGACGACGCGCACGGCGTCGGCGTCATCCACCGCGACATCAAGCCAGACAATATCATCATTGGCGATTACGGCAACTCCGACTGGGTTGAAGTCGTCGATTTCGGCGTCGCCAAGATTCAAGAGGATTTGAATCGCCGCGTCGCCCTAACAGGCGAAAACATTCTCGTCGGCACGCCGCGTTATATGTCGCCTGAGCAGTGCGAAGAGATGCCTGTGGATGCGCGCAGCGACATCTATTCGCTCGGCGTTGTCTTATATGAGATGCTCGCCGGCGAAGCGCCATTCAACTGGGATTCGTCAACGCGCTTGCTGGTAGCGCACGCTACAGAACCACCTGAACCGCTGCGGGCGAAGCGCCCGGACATTCCCGCCGCCGTTGAAGCGGTCGTCATGCAGGCGCTCGAAAAAGACCCTGCGCGGCGGCAGCAGAGCGCAGGCGAGTTCGCGCGCCAGTTCGAGCAGTCTGCCGGCCTGGGCCAGCCCATGCGCGCCGGCGGCAATCGCGGCGGCGCGTTCTCGCGCATACATGTGCCTTTGGGCGAAGAGCCGCCGCAGGCAACCGCTGACCAGGCAGATGCGGTTGATGAGGCGACCATCGTGCGCCCGCGCCCGGCGGCGCTCAACCAATCAAATACGCCGGTTGATGGACGCAGCGACACGCCGCAGCCGAGCGATAGGCGGGCGGAGGCGGTCGTTTATCAAGAAGGTCACGGCCTGCCGGGCCGTCCCTATGTCGTTGCCGCTGCCAATCGTCGCAATTCGACGGTGATATGGGTTGCGGCGATTGGCATATTGATTGTGGCGGGCATTGCGGCTTATCTGATCTTCGGCAACCGTAGCTTTGGGCCGGCGACGACGCGCGAAGCCATCACGGACGCACAGCAGTCTGTGACGACGGCGATTGCGCTGGTTGATGCGCTGCCTAAGGATCATCCGCTCAGGACGACCTATCT
>JBBWZK010000364.1:0-17925 GCA_039648975.1 Blastocatellia bacterium | reverse complement strand
CCTGAGAGGAGTCAGGGGTCAGGGTCAGGAGTCAGGAGTTAGAATAAAGACGAAGGGGAGCGCCCGACTTGATCTTTCATTCTGACTCCTGACTTCTGACTCCTGACTCCTTCAATGAATGATTGGTGGAGTCATCGTCACACACGGACAGTTGGCCAACGAGTTGGTTTCAGCGGCGGAGATGATCGTTGGTGAGATACATCACATTATGGCGGTTTCCATCGGCTGGCATGACGACGTAGACGTGGCGCGGCAGGAGATCGAGCGCGCCATCCAGCAGGTCAATGCGGGCGACGGCGTCCTAGTGCTGACGGATATGTTCGGCGGCACGCCGACTAACATCGCCGCCAGTTTCATGGGCCAAGCGCCGGTCGAAATCGTCACCGGCGTCAACCTGCCGATGGTCATCAAAGTGGCGACGCAGGAAAAGGACGAAGCTCTGGCCGAGCTGGCGCGGCGCGTGTGCGACGAAGGCCAGCGCCAGATTCATCTCGCCAGCGACATTCTCACGCCCCACAAAAAATGAGCCGCAATTCGCAATTGCTTGAGATCGCCGATTTGCGCGTTTCCTTCCGCACGGACGCCGGCGTGGTGCGTGCGGTTGACGGTCTCAGCCTGTCCGTCGGGCAAGGCGAAACGCTCGGACTGGTGGGCGAATCGGGTTGCGGCAAATCCGTCACCGCTTACGCTATTCTGCAATTGCTCGCTGCGCCGCCTGCCGAGTATGCCGGCGGCGAGATTCGCTTTCGCGGTGAAAATCTTCTGGCGCTTGATGAGCGGCAGTTGCGACGTGTGCGCGGCAATCTCATCTCGATGGTTTTTCAGGAACCGATGTCGTCGCTCAATCCGATTATGAGCGTCGGGCGGCAGATTACCGAAGCGCTTCTCGAACATCAAGCGCTCGCCAAACGCGAAGCGTGCGAGCGCGCCATCGAGATGCTGCGGCGCGTGCATATCCCTTCGCCGGATACGCGCTTCAACGAGTACCCGCACCAGATGTCCGGCGGCATGAAACAACGCGCGATGATTGCCATGGCGCTGGCCTGCAAGCCGCAGTTATTAATCGCCGACGAACCGACCACCGCGCTCGATGTGACGATTCAAGCGCAGATACTCGATCTGCTGAATGAACTGCAAAGCGAGATGGGCATGAGCGTATTATTGATCACACACGATCTTGGCGTCGTGGCCGAGACCTGCGACCGCGTCGCGGTGATGTATGCCGGCAAAATCGTCGAGCACGCGCCGGTCACCCAGTGGTTCGAGCGCCCGAAGCACCCCTACCCACATGGCCTGTTTCGTTCGCGGCCGATATTGAATGAGAAGAAAGCCCGGCTCGCAGTGATCCCCGGCGCGGTGCCCAGCCCTTTGGATTTTCCTTCGGGTTGTCGCTTCCGCACGCGTTGCGCGATGGCGCAAGAGATTTGCAAACAGGAGCCGCCCTTGCGCGATCTCGCGCCGGGCCATTCCGCAGCCTGTCACTTTGCCGAACAGGTCGGCGAGATGGCGCGCGGCTCAGCTTGAAAGCAGTAGGCAGTAAGCAGTAGGCAGAGAAAAGGCAGGCGAGCTTTTTCTTCCCTGCTGCTTACGGCTTACTGCTTACCGCCTACTGACCAATGGACGATATTCTCGTTGTCGAAAATCTGGTGAAGCATTACCCGATACGCAAAGGCGTGGTGCCGCGCGTCGTCGGACAGGTGCGCGCCGTCGACGGCATCTCGTTTTCGATTCCACGCGGCAAGACGTTAGGGCTGGTTGGCGAATCGGGCTGCGGCAAGACGACGGCGGGGCGCACGATTCTCAGATTGATCGAGCCAACCGCCGGGCGCGTCGTCTTCGATAGTCAGGACGTGTTCGCCCTGAACTCACGCGAGATGCGTACACTTCGACGCGACATGCAGATTATCTTTCAAGACCCGTTCGCCTCGCTGAACCCGCGCATGACCATCGGCGCGATGCTCGCTGAACCCTTGCGCGTGCATCAGCGCATTGATGTGCCAAATGGTTCGCGCGCCAGGCGGCAAGCGGTGCGCGAGCGCGTCGCCGAGTTGCTCGAAGTCGTCGGCCTCAGCGCCGATTATGCGAGCCGCTACCCACACGAGTTTTCTGGCGGTCAGCGCCAGCGCATCGGCATCGCGCGCGCCCTGGCGCTCAATCCAAAGTTCATCATTTGTGATGAAGCGGTGTCGGCGCTCGACGTGTCGATTCAGGCGCAAATCCTCAACCTGCTCAGCGACCTGCAACAACAATTCAACCTGACTTACCTGTTCATTGCCCATGATCTCGCGGTTGTAAAACATATTACAGATCGCGTGGCGGTGATGTATCTCGGCGAGATTGTTGAAGAGGCCGCTACCGAAGAGATTTTCGCGCGTCCGCTGCATCCGTATACGCAGGCGCTGCTGGCGTCAATTCCCGTCCCCGTGCCGAAAGCCCGACGCGCGCCTCATCAGATCAAAGGCGATGCGCCGACGCCTGCCGATCCGCCCGCCGGGTGCCGCTTTCACACGCGCTGCTCCATGGCCCTCGAGGATTGCAAAAGCGCCCGCCCGCCGCTTGTAGAGATCACTCCCGGCCATCGCGTCGCCTGCATTCGCGCAGAATAGTCGCTGGTCATTTCTTTTAGAGCCGATGTCAATTGGATTAAGCCGCAATTATGTAGGGGCGGCCCTGCGGTGGTCGCCCCTACATGCTAAACCGATTTGAAATCCGCTATAGAGAAACCGCCGCAAAGGCTCAACTGAAAGCCGTTCTAATCGGCAATCCGGGCTTCGGCAGATTCCGCGTCCGGCGATGCGCATCCCGTGCTCTTGTTCGCCGAAGCGTCGGCGTCCGCCGGTTGCGAATCGCCTTCCTCATCATGATCATGCACGCGCACGAAGCCGCCGGTCGGCAGATTGTTCGGGTTCAGATTGCCGGTCACCGGCACGCTGGCGTTGAGGTGATTGGCGTTCAGATTGCCAGTGTTCAAGCTGCCCGTGTTCAGGTTGCCGGTGTTCAAGCTGCCGCTGGGGCGCGTCTGCACGAAGTGCGAATGATGATTGTTGTTGTTGTTGTGGTAGTGATTGTAACGGCTCTCGGACTTGCAGATGGCGTCGAGATGCGAATCCAGTTCGATGAACTGGTCGGCCACGTCGATCAGGCGCGGGCTGGTGTTGCTGCGAAAGCCTGCCAACTCCACACGCACGCCTTTGTAGGCGACGGCGTTGATCGCGTAAGAGAAATCCTCGTCGCCTGAAACCAGCACCGCCGTGTCGTACTTGTCGGCAAGCGACAGCATATCTACGGCGATCTCGACATCGAGATTCGCCTTCTTGGTTCCGTCAGCGTAGGTCTTCAGTTCTTTCTCAACCACGCGATAGCCGTTGCGCCGCATCCAGAGCAGAAAGCCCTGCTGGCGCTCGGCCTTCTCGTCTACGCCCGTGTAGAAAAACGCGCGCAGCAACGGCGAATCGTTGCGAAGGAAGTTCAAAAACTTGGCGTA
This sequence comes from Blastocatellia bacterium, assembly GCA_039648975.1. Taxonomy (GTDB): domain Bacteria; phylum Acidobacteriota; class Blastocatellia; order UBA7656; family UBA7656; genus DATENM01. Next base: position 14,441 of record JBBWZK010000364.1, on the reverse strand, counting down.
GTCAATTTCGACACCGACCGATCTCGCTGCGTGGAACAGATTGTTACCATCAATGAATATCGTAATTTTTCCGCGCATATAATCCCTTTTATAGTGAATTCAAAAATCCTGCTATGCATTCAATGATTAACACAAGGGGCACGAGCCTTGCAAGTTAAACCGCCATGCGAGGCCGGCTTGAACCGCTCGCGGCAAGCGGTGTAGCATAGCAACGGTTCGCACAATTCTCCCGATGACGCATCTCTCCATTAATCATCAATGATGCAGGGGAGTAGCCTGAATGTTGATTGCGCTCTTGAGCCTCGCGCTTGGGGTCGGGCTCGCGCCACAAACGGCGTCGCCGCCAGCGCGCCCGCCCGCCGCCAAACAACTCGCAGCCGTGCGCGGCGAGGTCGTCAAGATCAGTGCGGCGAGCCGTGGTCTGCTGCTGATTACCGTGCGACCGGCGCGCGATTATGCGGAAGTCACCGTGCTGGCGCGCGAGAATGATCTGGTCGGCACGGGCGTCGGACGCGAAGGCGGTACGGACTTGCTCGGCTTGCTGACGGACGATCAACACGACGATGAGACGATCACCGCCGCAGAGTTAAACCAGGGCGACGTGGTATCGGTCATCTACGATCCGCAGGCGCAGAATCGCGTCCTCGAAATTTATATACATTAGATTCGGCGCGGCTATCTTTCAGGCGCCTTCCCTGACTAGCGGGCGCGGCACGTCACAGGTATAATCAAACCCTGGCTGCCTCTCAGCCGAATTAACTCTACGAAGGAGCGAAGCAAGAAGTTATGCGCAAAGCCATTGTTGCCTTTTTCGCCTTGATGCTGATCGCTGGTGCGGTCGCGGCGCGCGTCGCCGTCGGCGAAAAGAAGAACGTCACCAACAAGATGTGTCCGGTGAGCAGCGGCCCGGTCGTCGAAAAATATCGCACCGAATACACCGATAAAGAGACCGGCCTGAGCCAGTACGTCTATGTCTGCTGCGAAGGCTGCCTGAACGAATTCAACAAGACCCCTGAGACCTTCGTCGCCAAGATGTCGAAGGAAGAGCGCGAAGCCATCAAGGCGAACACCGTCTGCCCGGTCTCCGGCGAGAAGGTCAGCAAAGACAAGTTCGTCGAATATGAAGGTCGCAAGGTTTATTTCTGCTGTGATGACTGTAAAGCGAAATACACAAAGGATCATCCGGGAGCGAAGTAATCGCCCACCCATGACCAGTTACGCATCGCAGGTTTCATTCAATCAATTTAGATCGACGGCGGCGGACGCGGCGCAAGCAAGCTTGTGCTGATGGCCGCCGTTCGCCTTTTGGAGGACACAACCATGAACCGAATGACCAACCGACGCACCTGGCTTGCCGTCGTCTTTGTCGCGCTCTGCGCTCTCGTTATGAGCGCCTGCTCAAGCAACGAGGGAAACCAGAACACGGCGGCGACGGCCAACAAGAACAGCGCTGCGCCAACTCCCACTCCCGCGCCGGCGGCAAACACCAACACCACCGCCAACGCCAATCAAGCCGCAGCGACCCCAGCCACAGGTCAGAAGCACACCGTGCTCATCGACACCACGATGGGCAAGATCAGAATCGAACTGCTCGACAAGGAAGCGCCGGCAACCGCCGAGAACTTTCGCAAGCTCGCCGCATCAGGCTTTTATAACGGCCTGATCTTTCACCGCACGATCAAGGGCTTCATGATTCAAGGCGGCGACCCGAACGGCAATGGCTCTGGCGGGCGCACTGCCGAAGGCAGGCCGCTGCCGAATGAGGTCAATCGCACCTCGCCGCTTTATCAAGGCGGTTATGCGCGCGGGTTGGTGGCGATGGCCAACCAGGGCGGCAACCCGATGACCGGAACGAGCCAGTTCTTCATCATGCACCAGAACTATCCGCTGCCGCCGCAATACACCATCTTCGGGCGCGTCGTCGAAGGCATGGACACAGTCGATAAGATCGCTTCCGCGCCCAATGAAGGCGGCACAGATCGCCCGGCTAATCCGGTGAAGATGACCAAAGTTACCGTGCAGTAAATGCTGTGTGATGCGTGATGCGTGATGCGTGACAATACCGCTAACTCTAAACCGGCTTGTTGCGTATTTAATCACGCATCACGCATCACGTTCCACGCATCATTTCAATGCTAGACACACTCTTAGCGCGTCTGTTACTTTTGCCATTGGTTGTTGCTGGCCAGCCCGTGCGCTTGCAACCTCTCGCAGCGACAAGATGCCAGGATGCATACTCGTGAGCGTCGGGCCAAACCATTCTCTCTGGACTGACAGTCGAGATGTCCCTCACGCGCACACAATCCGAAGAGCAATCGGAGATAGAGGCCGACGCCCGGCTCGTCGGCGACTCCGCGACCAGCGCCGCCGCGTGGCGCGAGGGTGCGCCCGAAGAGACGCAGCGCGCCGCGCCGATGCGCCCGCGCTTGACGCGCGCCCTGATTCGTTCGTTGATTGCCATTATCGTCGGCAGTCTGATCCTGCGCCTGGCCTCGCAGACCACAGGCCAGATGCTGCAATTCTACTTCAGCCACATCGACAGGCATTACTATCACCTATCGCACACCTTGACGGGTTTCATCACCGCGTCGTTTTTCATCACGGAACTCTTCGGCTCGCTGATTTTGGGCGCGATGAGCGACCGCTATGGGCGACGTTTGTTCATTCTGCTCGGCCCGGTCTTCGGACTGATTGCGGTACAGATGACCTCGATGACCGTCGTGCTCTGGGTGCTGGTCATCACGCGACTGCTCGAAGGTCTGTCAACCGCCAGTTCGGTTCCGGCGACGCTCGGCTACATCTCTGAGGCCACCGTCGGTCGCCCGGCTTTGCGTGCGCGAGTCATCGGCTTATTTGAAATCACCCTGGTCGGCGGCATCGCCCTGGGCGCGTCGGTTGGCGGTTACCTGTGGCGCTACTTCGGCCATCGAGCGACGGTGCTCGGCATCGACCTCACGAGCCCTGCCTTTGCGATCAACGGGCTGATTTATCTGGGCAGCCTCTTCATCTTCGCGTGGGGTCTGAAGGATCTCAAACGAGCGCCCGGCACGGTCGCCAGTGCGCCCAGCAAGCTGCATCATTACCGCGCGGTTTTGCAGTCGCGCCGCGTCTGGCTGTTCATCCCCGCGTGGCTCGCCATCTTTTCGATCATCGGCGTCTGGATCAACAATAGCATCCGCTTGCTTACCGGCGATGAACAGCGCGCCGGGCAATTGCTCATGGGATATGTATCGACCGTGCAGTTCGGCAACGGCCTGGCGGTGCTGGCCATCATCTTCGCCGCAGGCATTCTCATCTGGAGCTTCATGCTGGCGCGCTATCGCAAGACCAGCGTGATGCTGATTGCGGTAGGCGGGTTATTCATCCTGCTCGGCACGGTGTATGGATTGAATCATCTCGGCTCGTTTGCCAGTCCGCTCTATTATCCGCTTCTGGCCATGTTGCTGCTGGGCGTCGTCCTGCTCAGCGGCTTTACACCGGCGGCGCTCACCTATCTGGCCGATGTGACCGAGAGCTATGCCGAAGATCGCGGCTCGATTATGGGCTTGTATTCGGTCTTTCTGGGGGTCGGCCAACTGCTTGGCGCGATGACCGGCGGCTACTTTGCCGAGCAGCACGGCATTAATGGGCTGCTCTGGCTGAGCGCCGCCTTCGGCATCATCACTCTGGTGAGCCTCTGGCTGCTGCGGCGCATGCATCCACAGGAAGCGACGCGCGCGGCAAATACGATCCCGACCAGCGGCGCGCTTTGAGCCGGACGGCGGCGTGTATCTCCATTCTTTTGGAAAATTTCCAAATTTTTGAATACCCAGGCCGGCTGGCGGCTGACGGGCTGCGCAGTCATCATTGTAAAGTCAAATCATTGCCACACTTGATTTTCAGCCTCTGCGGCTACGGCCTTGGGCCCATAACTTGCCTAGTAATGTTGCTCTCTACTGATCCTGATTGTGTAAGCGTGGATGATTGACTGGGAAATGATCTCGTGCTTCTCATGCAATCCGGCAAACAACCTGTCGCACCGCTTGCAGTAGGATCGCCAACTAGAGAGATCAGCATCGCAAGCAGTAACAAAGCCTAGACCGAGAAACAACAGCTCAACAGGTATCAAGCAAACTCTCAAGCTCTGTTCTGTAGCTACCTGTGATAAGGCCAGCCGCCGTTCGCAGGATGGCGATCTGGTAGCAGCAAGTACAGCCCGCACGGCGGAGTCTGAATTATCTAACTGGCTGCTTTAACCCTTAGGAGGAAAATCGAATGAATATCAAAGGGAAAACATTGAAGAAGGCAGTTGCAAGTCTTCTTGCCGTTTTCTTTCTTCTGCCTCTCACGGTCTTCGCACAAGAGTCCGGGCAGATTAGCGTGAAGGTCACCGACCCGTCCAAGGCGGCAGTCGCCGGCGCCGTCGTGACGGTCAAATCCGTTGAACGCGGCACGACCCTGACCGCGAACACCAACGAGGAAGGCGTCGCCCTCGTCACCGGCCTGCAACCCGGCCAGTATGACGTGACCGCTACCGGTTCGGGCTTTGCGCCTTTCACACAGAGGGCACAGGTGACCGTCGGCGCGAAGCTGTCACTTGAAGCTGAGCTTTCGGCGCAGGCCAAAAGCGAATCCGTTAACGTCGTCGCCGGCGAAGGCGGCGTCGAGGTCAATACTCAGAACCAAGAGTTGTCGAACGTGGTTTCGCAGAAACAGATCACGGAATTGCCGACACTCACACGCAACGCCTATGATCTCGTAGGGATCTCTGGCAACGTCGCACAGGACGGCACAGGACGCGGCACCGGCTATAACATTAACGGTCAGCGTTCGGCGAGCACGAGCATCCTGCTGGACGGCGCTGAGAACGTCGACAACTTTACCGCCTCGGTCGGTCAAGCCGTACCGCTCGATTCCGTGCAGGAGTTCCGCGTCATCACCGGCAACTTCTCGGCGGAGTACGGTCGCGCCTCTGGCGGCATCGTCAACGTCGCCACCAACGCCGGATCAAACACTTTCCATGGCACACTCTACGAGTTCAACCGAATTTCCGCACTGGCCTCGAATGGCTTTGACAACAACGCGCGAGAGATCGATAGACAGGTGTTCACGCGCAATCAGTTCGGCTATTCGATTGGCGGCCCGATCCTGAAGAACAAGCTGTTCTTCTTTAGCGATACGGAGTGGATCCGTGTCCGCAGCGGCGGCGCATTGGTCGCCTGGGTTCCGACTCAGCAGTTCATCGATGTGAGTGACGCCAATACGAAGGCGTTCTTTTCGCCCTACACCCTGACCGGGTCAGTCGGCAAAACCATCACGGCTGCTGAAGTGATCAAGGAATTTGGCGGCACGGCAGCGTTCACGGGGACGCCCAATGCCTCGACGAATGCCTTCTTGGGCCTTAATCCGAATCTGCCGGTCTTCCAACAGGTGACCTTCTCGACGCCGCGCGACGTCGGCGGCGGATTTCCTGAGAACGAATACCAGACAGTCGAGCGCGTTGACTTCAACTTGAGCGACAGGACGCAGCTTTACGGTCGCTACGCGCTCCAAAATCAGGTGTTTGCTATCGGCACGAATGCCTTCAGCCCGTATGCCGGGTTCAACACCGGTTCAACCAACAAGAACCAGAACTTCGTCTTCAACTTGACCCACACGCTCTCTGCGAAATTGGTGTCGCAGACCAAGCTGGCTTTCAACCGCCTGAACGGCGGGCAGCCGCTCGGCGATCAACCTCTCGTGCCGACACTCTATATGAACGGCGGCAGAACGGTGAGTTTACAGAGTGTCAATATTTACTTCCCGGGTTATTTGCCCAATTCGCCCGGCAATGCCATTCCGTTCAACGGCGCGCAGAACGTTTATCAAGCCAACGAGGACGTCAGCTACACGATGGGCAACCACAATTGGCGCGTCGGCGGTCAGATCGTACACATCCGCGACAACAAGACCTTCGGCGCGTACTCGTATGCGGTCGAAGCTCTGGGTAACGGCAACCCGGAAGCGTTGAGCAACTTCATCACCGGCAACCTCGTCTCCTTCAGCGTGGCGATTGATCCGGGCAACCGCTTCCCCGGTGCCAGCATTCCGCTGCCGGTCGGCCCGCCCTCGTTCTCGCGTAGCAATCGCTATACAGAGTGGGCGGTCTACCTCAATGATTCGTGGCACGTTAAACCGCGCCTGACGTTGAATCTGGGCTTGCGCTACGAATATTACGGCGTGCAGCATAATGCGCAAAGGCCGGAACTCGACGCCAACTTCTTTTACGGTGCCGGCGCTTCGCTTCAGGAGCGCATTCGCAATGGTCGGTTCCTGACCACGCCTGACAGTCCAGTGGGCGGGCTCTGGGCGCCGGACAAGAATAACTTTGCTCCCCGCCTCGGCTTTGCGTGGGACATCTTCGGTGATGGCAAAACGAGTCTGCGCGGCGGCTACGGCATGGCCTACGAGCGCAACTTCGGCAACGTCACCTTTAACGTGCTCTTTAATCCGCCGAACTACGGTGTCGTCGCGCTGACTGCCAATAGCGGGACGACAGCGGGAGACGTGCCGTCGCTGGACATCTCCATCGCCAACTATGGGCCGTTTTCGGGAACCGGCCCGGCCCGGCGCTTCGCGCCGGTGTCGGCGCGTGCCGTTGACCCGAACATCGTCAACGCTTACGCACACTTCTACAGCGCCTCGTTCGAGCGTCAGATTGCTAACAATACGGTTGTATCGCTCGAGTATTCGGGCTCGTTGGGTAAAAAGCTGTACTCGATATCCGACATCAACCGCACGGGCGCGGGCTTGGTCTACGGCCTCGGCACGATACCCAACGCCGTCGGCGTGACGACCAGCCGGCTCAACCCGTTTGTCACCAGCGCCAACCAGCGCAGCAATCTCGGCCACTCGAAGTACAATGCCCTGATTGCCTCGTTCGATAGCAGCAATTTCCATAGCAGCGGGCTGTCGTTTACCGCCAGGTATACGTACTCGCTGTCCAAGGACAATCTGAGCTCGACGTTCGCCGAAACCGGGCAGACCTTCTTCCTCGGCTTCACCGATACGTTCAGACCGGATATCGATTACGGGCGTTCAGACTTTGACGTGCGGCACCGCTTTGTCGGCAGCTTCAATTATGAGCCGACCTACTTCAGCAAGGCTGACAATAAGATCGCCAGGCACGTACTCGGTGGCTGGAGCCTCAACGGCATCGTCAATATCCAGTCGGGGTATCCGTTCACGATCTACGATTGCACGCATGTGAATGCAACCTGCGCGCGCATCATCCCGACGGGCGGCACGATTGACGTCAACAACAGCAACCCACCCGACACTGGAGCCGCCAATTCGTTCCTCCTCGTTGATCTGAGCGGCTTCCGTAATCCCGACGGATCGGTGAAGAACCCGGTTCCGGGCAACCCGCTCACAGGGAACTACAACTTCGGTCCGTTCCCCAACGATATGAGCAAGCGCAACGCTTACACGGGCCCGGGGTTCTATAATATCAACGCCGGACTCTACAAGAAAATTGTCGTGACCGAGAGGGTGAGAGTTCAGCTCCGCGCTGAAGTCTTCAACCTCCTCAACCATGCCAACCTGTTTACCGATTACGGCAGTCCAGACGTCAGCGGCATCATTGGCGCTGGTGACGTGCTGGCGAACCGTACCGGGCGTCGCAACGTCCAACTCGCGGCGAAGATCATCTTCTAACTTTCGCACCCGCGAAACCGATCAAGGGGAGCCGTCATGGCTCCCCTTTTTATTTGCCCATTTCCATCCCTGGGCATCTCGGGCGATTTAATTCTCGCCGAAGACAGCCTAAAGAGAGATAGTCTCACCTCTTAGGAAACTCAATCCAAAAGAGGTGAGACTATGACAAATCAAAGCCTTACTTTCGTTGAGGTATTATAGCGATTTTGAAATGGGTTTAGCATGTAGGGGCGACCCTGCGGTGGTCGCCCCAGTGTACGAACACGCAGTCTGGGGCGGGCCGCAGACGCCCGCCCCTACATGATTACGGCTTAATCCAATTGAAATCTGCTCTAGGGCTGCATATCCAGATCGTAATACCAGTATTTAATATCTCGCTGTGTAAATAATATCACCTTGTTTCCCCTACCTTTCTAAATTCGATACCAAAAATAGATTTGGCATCGTTAAGGGTATCGGAGGTCCATTTGCCTGCCCATGCTTCCTGTATAACCCCATCATTTCCAATGATAATAGTTGTTGGTGTCATCTGCAGTTTATAGTTAGCTAGCACATTCTCCGGTATGATTGCTACTTTTAACGAATTACAACCAACTAACTTCAAATACTCAATCAGGGCGGTTGTATTTCCCCCGGCTGGAACCAGTCCTAACACTTGAAACTTATTCGGATCTGCTTGATTTATTATCTCCTGCCAGTAAGCAAACTGCTCCTGACAGTAGGGTCAGCCGGGACTGAAGAATAATAGCACCCAGTTAGGCCCGCTCCCTGTATATTTCACATAAAACAACTCACCTCTCGCCCCCGGCGCACTGAAAGGTGGCATTTTATCTCCTGTATTCACCATATTCGGTTTTTTATTTCCCAGAACCCCACGCATCTGGGCATTTTGCTTGAGAAGCAATACATTAATAATCGAAAGTCCTAAAACAAGAACCCACGGAATTGCAAAATAAAGCCTTTGCCAACTCCAGGGAGAAGAGGGCTTAGATTCGGAAAGCGGTTCGGGTGTTTGTGGCATTGATCTTATATCACGTTAGGAGAAACTTATAATTGGACATTGACATCGTGTTGCACTTTAGAGAGGCTTGACTTTCAACCTTATGCCATCCTTTCTGTAACAAAATCGTGGCCGTACAGTTTAGGCTCTCCGTCACTTTACATGATGATGAAACGAGATGGCGGGATTAAAAACAGACCTCGCAGCCAAAAGTTCTTGACCGCAGGACTCCTTTGGTAATCACGCGAAGACCGCCGCAAGCGTGCTTATGAGATGCGGTGATTAATCACTGCACTCTATAAGTCGAGTCTCGCTTTTAATCGCAACTAACCCCGGCACAGGCATTGGTGGCGCATTCAACGCATTTTATTACCTCGCCAAACTCATCATAAGACTGACAACCAACCCCGTCGCCACCCGTGCAGCTAAAACCACAACACTTTATGCTATATGAACACTGGCCACCTGGGCCATTTCCATGGCATTGAATAACGCAACATGTCCATGAATATGCAGTGACAGGGTTAGATAAAAAACCTGCACTCAGGGTCATTAAGCTTAAGGCAAAGGTCACAATAAGAATACGCAAGATTGTTTTTGTCTTCCTCATAAGTAGCCTCCTGGCATCGTCAAAGTATCGTCGCCCAATTCTAATACTTTTCCTTTTAATGTCAAACACATTCCCGGGGCAAACGCATTATATTTGCCAAAAATAAAGCGTTTAGCTACTTGAGCTTTCGCGACCTCTAAATTACTTGGGTTTTTCAGATGTCATTTTGGAGTTGCAGATTGCTCTGAGAGCTAAACCTTCTATTTGTCAGAGATTTATAATGCGTTTGCCCTGCCTATCCGTTGCTGGCCAATGGCGGATGTGATAGCCTTTCAAGCACAGTGGTTATCACAATATCCATTACCAAGGATTGAGACTATGAAGCAATTCACGATTTCCTTCTCATTAATTATTCTGCTCGCCCTGGCGGCGGTCGCACGGACGGGGGATGACAAACCCTCGCTCAGCGCCGCCGAGATTATCAGCAAACACCTCGCTGCGGTCGGCGGCAAAGAGGCGTTGATGAAATTCAAATCCCGCGTCGCCATTGGCGTTGCCAGGAAAGAAAATGATGCAGCAACGCCGATGGCCGTCGTCTCGGAAGCCCCCAACCGCGTGTCGGCCATCTATCGCTTCCAGGACTTCAATTGGCAGATGACCTTTGATGGCGGCAAGCCGATTGTTCGCCCGGTGTTGACGCGCGCCAATGCCCCGGTCCTGCGTAAATATGAAACGATGCTGACGACCGGCACCATGTTCAACAGCATCTCGCTTTACAATGCGCTGCTTGCCGGAGAAACCGAAGGCGTCAAGTTTGAAGCGAAAGGGACGAAAAAAATCAAAGGGCGCTCGGCTTACGTCGTCGCCATGAAGCGACCCAAGATTGACGAGGTGCGCATGTACTTCGATAGCGAAACCTTTATGTGGATTCGCACAGACTACGGCAGCGTCCACTTGACGAAAGAGATGGGCCAGTTCACCAACGCCGTTGAATCCAAAGACCAGGAAACGACTCTGGATTTCTACGTCGAGACCTCGGATTTCAAAGAGGTGGATGGCGTGAAGTTGCCGTTCAAGCTGGAGATCGTGGCGACCGCGCCGCTATTGAAACGCACCAATGTCGGCACTATCGTTGCCACCATCAACGAGTACCGCCATAACGTGGCGATTGATCCAAAAATGTTTCAGTAAGCTTCAGAATGTTAGACGCAGCCAACCCCGCAAACCAGATGACCATGCGCAATTCAATTCTCTTCTTGCTGCTTATGCCGTTGTTATTGGCGGCGGCGGCTGACGCGCAATCGCCAGGCCGAAAAGTCACTTACATCACTTACGATGAAGCTCGCCCGCTACTTGAAACCCTGAGCGAAATCCTGCCCGCCGAGTTGAAGGCGGCGGGGTCGTCCGACAAGGCCGCCACATGGTCAACCTGGGTGGCGCGCCGCGATGCGGAGATTCGCACCCGCTTGATTCAAGGCGACGAAGATTCGCTGGTTAATTTTTTGCTATTCGGAATCGCTTATACACAGAGGCCGCGAATCACCCTACAGGCGCTGGCGCAAGCCAAACAGAAGACCAACGCCGCTGAGACCGCCGCCTTCGTTGACGCCATCAAGCTGCGGGCCGGCGACCTGATTCAGGGCCTCACCGCGCCGGGCAGCAATGAGCGGCTGCTGTTCGCGCGACACGTCGTCGAGACGAAAGGCTATAACGTCGGAACCGATGCCGCGCGCGCGCGCCTGCAAAAATATCTGCTCGACAGCCTCGCACGCATGCTCAACGAACAGGCCGGCTACGCGAAGATATTGGAGTCGGCGCGCATGCTCGGCGATCCGAGCGAGGAGTTCGCCGAGCGCTCAAAACTCTTCCGCACACGCGGCCTGTCGTCGGACACCTCGCTGATGCCGAACTTTGCGCTTGAGCGCGCCCTCGCCTCGCTCAAGGCAAACGGCATGCTCGCTTCGCAGAGCGTGCGCCGCGTGGCGATTGTCGGGCCGGGCCTCGATTTCACTGACAAACAGGATGGCTTCGACTTCTATCCGCAGCAAACCATCCAACCTTTCGCGGTCATCGACTCGCTGCTGCGGCTAGGGTTGGCCAAGCCGAACGACTTACGCATCACCACCCTCGATCTGAGTCCGCGCATCAACGATCACCTGACGCGTGCCCGCGCCCGCGCCGCGCGCGGCACGGCCTACGTTGTGCAACTGCCGCGCGATGAACAATGGAAGCCGGAACTGCTGGCTTACTGGTCGAAGTTCGGCGATCAGATCGGCGCAGCCATCGCGCCCGTCACGCCGCCGGCAGCGCTCAGCGCATTGAAAATCCGCGCCGTGAGCATCCGTCCGGCGTTCGTTTCGCTGCTCTCATCCGAAGATGTCGACATCGTCCTGCAACATCTGAATCTGGCTCCGGCTGAGAGTTTCGACATCATCATTGCCACCAACATTCTGGTCTATTACGACACCTTCGAGCAGAGCCTGGCGATGGCCAATATCGAGACCATGCTCCGTCCCGGAGGGCTACTGCTGTCGAATAACGCGCTGCTGGAGTTGCCCACGTCGAAAATGCATTCGGTGGGCTACGAAAGCGTTGCTTATTCCGACCGCCCGTCAGACGGCGACCACATCGTCTGGTATCAGCGCCAGACGCCGTGAATCGCTGGCCAGCGATTCACCTTGCCGAAACCGCTACAGGTGACAGGCGAGCGCCAGCGTCGGCTCGTTTTCTCAGCCTGCCCATTTATGGTATCATCACGGCGTTAGCGCTTATCCTCACTGTTCGGTTGATCACTAATCGTCTTTGCAAGGAGGTCGAGTTATGTTTCACTCGTTGGTTATTCGGCTCTGCGCTTGCAGACGTGCGCACCTTTCCCTACGAACAAGCGGCGCAGCGATGCTCATTTTGCTTGGCGCGACGATGGCGAGCGCACAGATCGGCGGCATTGACCCGGACCCAGGCAATCCGGGAACCGGCGGCAGGAACAGCATTCAGGGCAGCATCTTCTATGAAAACGGCCAGCGGCTTGACCGCCGCGTCAAAGTGCGACTGCGCGGCTTGAATAATGACGCCTTCATGATGTCGGATGACACAGGCACATTCACCTTCCGCAGGCTGTCCGGCGGCAGCTACAGCGTGACCGTCGATGCAGGTAATGAGTTCGAGAGCGTCTCGGAAAACGTCGACATCATCGAGCCGGCGAGGCGGCGCAACGATCCCGGCCAGGTGTATACGGTGCATATCACACTGCATCCGAAGAAAGCCGTTAGCCAGCCGGTCGGCACGGTTGACGCTTCAGCGGGCGGCGTGCCAGAGCCGGCGCGCCGGCTCTATAAAGAAGCCCTTGATGCGATTCAAGACGGCAACCACAAGAAAGCCATCGAGCAATTGAACGAAGCCGTTAAACTCTACCCGACCTTTGTGCCGGCGCTCAATGAATTGGGCGTCATCTACATGCGTTTGAAGGAATATGAAAAAGCCGAAGCCGCGTTGCGCAAAGCGATTGAACTGGCGCCCGACGCCTTTACACCGGAGCTCAACTTCGGCATTCTGATGCTGCAAAAGAAGGACTATGTCACCGCCGCCACGACGCTTCAAAGTGCGGTGCAAAAGGACAGTTCGTCAGCCACCGCACACTTTCATCTCGGCAAAGCGTTCGTCAATCTGAGCGTTTACAACAAAGCTGAAAAAGAGTTGCTGCAAGCCATCAGTATCGGCGGCGAGAATACCGTCGAGGCGCATCGCTACCTTGGCGTGGTCTACATCGAGACGAATAACAACGCGCGCGCCGTCGAACAACTGGAACAATATTTGAGCCTCGCGCCGAAAGCCAAAGATGCCGACAAGATTCGTGAGATCGTCAACCAGCTTCGCACGAAGAAATGAAGAGGACGGAAGCGCGGCGGTTGTCTAAAGGCCGCCGCGCCTCCGCGACTTGCCTGCCCATCACAGCGGCCCGACCACATGCGGCGGCAGGAAGAAGAAGGCAATCGCGAAGATGATATAGACCGCCAGCAGCAACACGCCCTCCATCCAATTCGATTCGCCGTCAACCGCTACCAGACTGACAATCGCCACCCCAAGCCCGACGGTTATCACTTCAAAGGTCGTGAAGATGAGATTCATCGGCCTGCCTATCGCATAGCTCACGAAGACCAGCACCGGCGCGACAAACAAAGCAATCTGCATGCTTGAGCCGATGGCGATATTGAAAGCCAGATCCATCTGATTCTTCATCGCCACCAGCACCGCCGTGCTGTGCTCTGCGGCATTGCCGATAATGGCCACCGCGATGACGCCGACGAAGACTTCGGTGAGGCCGAGCGTTTTGGTCGCCGGCTCGACTGCATGGACCAGCAGTTCGCTCATCCACGCCACCAGGGCCGTCGCGCCAAGCAAGACCATCACGGCGGTGCGCGGTTTCATTGCCGCCGATTCCTGATGCTCATGGCTGGTGCCGAGATAGAGGTCTTTATGGGTGCGCAGCGAAAAGACGAGGCTCAGAATATATGTAGCGAACAATACAACGGCGATTTCAATGCTGATGTTGGCTTCGGCCTCCAGGCGGCCTTCGCGCGGCTGACCGGCAGTCACCCAATGAAAGACCGCCGGGATGAGCAAGCCGATGGCGCTCAAGGCCATCAGTGTCGCGCTCATGGTCGCGGCGGTGCGATTGAACTTTTGACTCTTATGCTTCATGCCGCCGGCGAGAATGCTGACGCCCAAAACGAGCAGGATGTTGCCGAGGATCGAGCCGGTGAGCGACGCCTTGACGACATCTGTGAGTCCGGCGCGCAAGCCCTGGAAGGCGATGATCATCTCGGCGGCGTTGCCGAAGGTCGCATTGAGCAGCCCGCCGATGCCTGCGCCCAGTTTTTCAGCGAGCGCTTCGGTGGCTTTGCCCATCCAACCGGCGAGCGGCACGATAGCCAGCCCCGATGTGATGAACACCAGATATTCCGCCGCGTGCGTGTAGTGCAGAATCACCGCAACCGGAATGAAGATGAGCAACACATCAAGGCCGTGCTCCATCAGCAAGTCTTTGAACGAACGTTTCGCAGTCGCAGGCTTTTTCATCGCCTCTCTTTCTCCTCCCTCAAATTGTGATTTGACCAACCAACAAATCAATTGATACGTGATGCGTGGTGCGTGGTGCGTGACGAGTGATACGTGAAAATGCTGCTGCCCATGAACAGGCATCCTGCGCATTCATCACGC
>JBBWZK010000334.1:0-6411 GCA_039648975.1 Blastocatellia bacterium | reverse complement strand
GAAGAACAGCTTGTCTTTGATGACGCGCCCGCCGACCGAGTAGCCGAACTGGTTGCGCGTGAAGACATCTTTATCGATGCCGCGCGCGTTGTTGTCGAAGCTGTTGGAGGCCAGCGCCGAGACGCGGATGAACTCGAACAGGGTGCCGTGAAAATCGTTGGTGCCGGCTTTGGTCGTCACGTTGACGATGCCGCCCGATGCGCGACCATATTCGGCGGAGAAGTTGCTTGTGATGACACGGAACTCCTGCACGCCATCAAGCGGCACGCTCTGGCCGACGGTGGCGTCGAAGGTATTCACATTCTCGCCGCCGTCAAGCAGGATGTTGGTCGAAGCCGAACGCTGGCCGTTGATGTTGAAGCCAGCGCCGCGCTGAACTTCATTCTGGGTATCGCCTTCCGAGACGTTGCCCGAAAGCCCGACCAGATCATAAGGGTTGCGCGTCAGCGTCGGCAGTTCGCGCACCTGCGCCGAAGAGACGACGTTGGACAGCTCCTGAGTTTGCGTATTGACTTCGACGCCGCCTTCACCGGCGACCACGTTGACGACTTCGCCGCCGCCTGTGACCGCGAGCTGCGCATCAATGGCCAGCTTGCCGCCAGTGGTTACCTGTGCGCGCTGTGTGAAGTTGCTGAAGCCCTGTGAACTGACGGTGACCTCGTAGAGGCCGGGCTTTAAGTTGGTAAGCGTGGCCGTGCCTTCGTCGCCGGTGGTGACGGCGGGAAGGGTTGTGCCCTGATCGATGGAGCGGACGGTCACGGTAGCGCCAGAGACGGCTGCACCCTGCGGGTCTGCGACTTTCACTGTGATCTGTCCGGTTTCGGTTTGCGCCAGCGCGGGGATCGCGCTCGCGGATGAGAGCAGCAACGCCAGCAGTAGAGCAAAGGCGCGCTGCAAGGTTCTCCCGTTCACTCGAAATCTTCTTAGGTGAAGATTCATTTGTCGTACCTCCTTCAATCGCAGATAAAGCGGCGGGCTCGCACGGGTGAGATAATTGGCCTCGGTTCGCCTTATCTATGCGGAATGGCATGTTGTATTGGAATGGAACTGCTTGAGAGTCCGGCAACAACTACACTTGTGTATTGTTTGTTTTTCAACCGGGATAATCCCGTACGTCCACCCCACTGGCTCACTTCCGTTTTGGCAAGCGTTATGCCAGCGATTTCTGCGCCTTGCGCCCCGCCTCATGGCCATATGCGAACGGTGTAACCATCAGGCAGTGCATAAATTTCTCATCACTGACTTAAATCTGTATCGGGCTGTCCTGGTCAACGCCACAGAGACAGTTGACACATTATTCGGCAAAGGAAGTTTGAAGGCGCGCAGGCGCAGGCTATCAAGACAGATGATTCTCCGCCGGACTGTCATATTTCAATGCACCTATCTGATTACCCTGTAATCAATA
This sequence comes from Blastocatellia bacterium, assembly GCA_039648975.1. Lineage (GTDB taxonomy): Bacteria > Acidobacteriota > Blastocatellia > UBA7656 > UBA7656 > DATENM01. The sequence continues at coordinate 5,006 of JBBWZK010000334.1, read as the reverse complement.
ACATCATCAATAGCGCGCCGCATAAAAAGAAACCTGTGGCAATACCCATTTTTAGGATGTCGCGTTGCTGGTACAGGCGATGCATAAGGCGATGCTAGACGCTGATTACAAACTCAAGCTCTTTCAAAGCCCAAATGATCGATACGGACAAAGGGAATGGGTATGAGATTCTTAGCGATTGTGCTGACACTTGGAGCGCTGCTGACGTCTGTCGTCGCGCAGCAAAACTTTCACCCAGCCGCCAAAAAAACCGCCAAGCCATCGACCGATTGTGCTATGGCGACACACGCGCATCGCTTCGATGATATGCGCCTGGCTCTCGTCGAAGTCACGTCGGATGATGCGTGCGGTTTCAGTTTTGCCAATCTCGAAGACAACACCACGAGCCTGGATAATCATTTCCAATATGGCGACAGCTTCATTGTGGCGCGCGCGGCCAGCTACAAACCCGACGCGCAGTTGATTAGCTCAGACGTGTTGACTCGCAAAGCGATCCATCAAGGCACGCGCGGCATCGCCATCTATTGCGGTGCGTGCAAGGCCATCATGATGTTTAAAGTCACCAGTGAGTAATGAATTACAAATACAGGCGAGCCGCAGGCTATGCCGGCATGGCCTGCTGAAGATCGCGAAAATAGCCGTAAAATCAAAGCTTTTTGCTTGACTCTGCCAATGCGTTGCGTTAGTATGCGGCGCGATTCATTTGAAATTTGCTTGAGCGATTCTTAGTTTTGGCCAAAATTCAGGACAGAGAGAGCGAAAGCCGCAGAGCGAGGCTCGTCCGCGACGAGTGTCGCTTTGCGGCTTTCGTAGCTTGAGTCAGGCGCGGCGGGCGAGCCTTGGCCCCTTGCCCTTCGCGCGTCTCTCAGCACACCGAACAATGGGGATCAAGCGGTAGATATTACCATTCAGGGAACCAGGGGATGACCGATTCCGAATAGGTTTGGGGCCGGACCTGTCCGCGCACGTCTTGGCGGCCATTACTCCTTGCGTGCGCCGTTTCGGCAACGGCGTCTCAGCCGCAGGGATTCGGAATGGCTTCCGAGCGCCAGGCGCTGAAACTTGAATTGGATTGGGAGGTGAAACATCCATGGTAATAGCACAAGGCAAGGTCAAGTGGTTCAGCAACACCAAGGGCTATGGGTTCATTGAGCAACCGGGCAACCCGGATGTGTTTGTTCACTACTCGGCCATCCAGGCGGACGGCTACAAGACGCTGAAACAGGGCGAGATGGTGGAGTTCACGATTATCGATGGCCCGAAAGGCCCTCAGGCCGAGGCCGTCAGGAGACTTTAGCTTTAGCGCCATCAAACGGGTGCGGCCTCGCTTCGCTATAGCGGGGCCTCTTTCCTCGCGCGCCGTGTTTGCCCGGCACCGGAAGATGTAAAAGTTGAATTGAAAACGCCAGCGCCGCGCCTCGGCGCTTTTTGCTTTCAAGGATTGGAGGTATAATACCGAGCGGTCGCTCGTGAGAATCCCCCCACATAGGTATGTCTACCTGTGCCTAATAAAATCCTTGTCGTTGAAGACAACCTCGATATGCGCGAACTGGTTCACCTCTACCTGACCAGAGAGGGGTTCCAGGTTGTCACCGCCAGCGATGGCCGCGAAGGTTTATACCTGGCGACTGCCGAGCAACCGGACTTGATCATCACAGACATCAATATGCCCGGCCTTGATGGCCTTGAGATGGTGAAGCAACTTCGGTCGCAACCCGCGTTCAAAGACCTGCCGATTCTGGTCTTCACCGCATTTGGCATTGTCGAAAGAGATAACGCGATCAGAGCCGGAGCGACTCGCGCCGCCGATAAGCCGATGGACTTCGAGTCTCTCATTGACGAGGTACACGAGCTGATAGCCCAGTCAAAGAAGCAATAACCGTTGCTTGATCATTCGCCGCGCCGCGAGAGTGATGATCTGACCTTACGCAGCGACGAAGGAAAAAGCCCGCGAATGCGGGCGACAGATTCACTTGCCGCATAGCGAGCCTCGCCCCTTATTCTTAAGGCGACCCTCCGAGTTTCCGCAATATCAATCACAAAGCTATGGTCGGCTCATGGCCTTCTCTGTCGATTTCATCGGCAAGCGGTATGTAGATAATCGGTTCCGCACTGATCTACCGTCGCGCTAGCGACGCCACGACGACCTGGCTGACGTCTACAGGCATTGCAATGCCTGCCTAAACTCACCTGCCGCTACGCGGCAATTTCAGCATGACTTTTTCATCACTAGCGGTTTCCGGAGCAAAAGAGATCAGCGAACAAGTTCCGAGCGAACAAACTGCAATACCGCCTGATTCATATAGCGATCTTCGGCGGTCACGGCCAGGCAGGGCTTGTTTCTCTTGATCTCGCGCGCCAGCAAAACGGCTAGCGCTTCTGCTGCATTCGACATCTCATCAAGCGATCTGCTGACCAGCAGATAGGCATCGGCGAGATCGAAAAATTGTCGTGAAGAGGCTTTGAAGTCTGTGATGGATGGATCGAGAATTTGCAGATAGAGGGCGGGCTTGATGAAGCGGCGCAGGCTGTTGCTTTCGACAATGACGTATTCATCGTCGGCAATCGCTGTTTTGAGTGCCGGCAAGGCGCTGAACAACTCGCCTTGCCCTGTACGCACCCACAAAGCGCGCCGCGCCCCGGCGGCCAGAAATCGCGCCGTGTCGGTGCCCGAGGTTTGCTGCCGCTCGGCGGTGATAGCGAACTCATGCTCGGCTACGGCGCAGGCGCACAACTCGCCGCTGGTCGAGCAGACGCCGTGACCGAACTGTGTAATCTTGATCGCCGTCCAGTTCATTTCCGGCATCCCTCGGATGATGCCTTCAACGACCGACGTTTTGCCGATATTGCGCGTGTGACCGCCAACCATCACCATCTTCATGGGCGTCTCCAACTTGCGGCGCTCTGAGCAAGTGAATTCGATCTCGCCCAACCGTCAAGCGTCGAAGGAGTATAACACCCGGTCGCCGGTATCTGCGGTCGGGCCATACACGGACGGCTGCGGCACGTCGAGCAATCGCAGATAAACCGCCAACTGGCTGCGATGATGTGTCGAATGATTCATCCGGCGCGTCAGCACCCAGGCGCGCGAGCGCGGGACGTCAAAGAAGCTGGTCATCTCCCGCCACCAATCGTCAGGCTGGCTCCGCATGACCCTAAGCCGGCGGCTGGCATCCCCCTGGTATTTGTCGATGAAGCTTTGCTTAGTCATTTCGACAGGGTTCGGGTCGCCTGTGTCTATGCCGAGCATGGTCTTCATCCAGCGGCCTTCGGATTGGACTTGATGTTCCATCTGCTCGATGACACTGCGCGATTTTGGATGCGGCCTGTAGTCCATCGTACTTTCAGGAAAAGCCCGCCAGATGCCGATGATCTTCAATATCTCGGTCTCGTAGGTATCGAGCAGAAAGCCGTAGGTGCTCTCGGTTATATCTGTCATCTGTTCTCCGTGACTCAGAACGTGAAGATCGTGCCGAACTCGTTGCGCCAGGCGTGCGCCACATGAACCGGCACACCGCGAAACAACTTGAGTACGCTGCCAGCCGTGCGCGTGTCAAGATAAGTGACTTCGTGCACGAATGACACCCACTGGTTGATCTTGTAGCGCCACTGTGCCGAGCCGTGATCGGTTCTGAGCAAGCCGTTGGCGCGCACCGCATCTTTGGCGAACGCCGAGTCCAGCCCATAGGTCAGATAGAAAGTCCATCCGGCAGATCGCGTGCCCGGCTCGGCGCCGAACCATCGCGATAGCGGGAAGCCTAGTTGCAGGAAGCCGCCTTGCCCCATCACCGGCTCAAGCGTCGCCGCGCTGACCGCTCCACCCAGCGTGCCGAATGGAATCGTGCGACCGGCAAAGCTCACAGCCGAGCCGAGAGGAGCGGCGCTGCCGAGATCTGTGAAGACATCATTGAACTGGCCCATGAAATAGTAACGCAGATCACCGCCGCGATAATACTTGCCGACGAGAGTGACGAACGGCGTCGGCAGTTGCATCTCCGCCGACCAGGCATTGCGGGCGGAGGTAAGTCTTACCCCATTCGGGAAAGCGTTGAAGATTGGCCCGGCGGGAAGCACAGATCGCTCGACGATCTCGGCGCGCTCGGCGTGATCGGTGCTGAAGATAATCTGCGCCGGCACGACGCCTGCGGCGTGCGACAAGGGAAACTGGAAGACGAGTCTGGTTTGCAACTCCGGCTGATTGCTTTCCGGGCCGGCGCGCCCGCCGAAACGCGTGCGCTGGTCAACGTCCAATCCCGGCTCACCGAATGACGAAAGCGCAATGGCGAACTCCGGCTGAAACTTGAAATCACCCTTGCCGAACTGCACCCCTGTGCGGAACATCGGCATGCGCTCGTAGAGATTGCCCTGCGCGAAGCCGAAGCCGGTGGTCTCAAATAAATCCATCAGCGTTGACGAGCCGAAGATCGACCAGTCCTGCCCGAACTGCACGAAGACCGGCGTGTCGCCGAGCCGCGTATCCAATCGCACCCATGCCAGGCGTAGCGATGGCTGCGACGAACGGTTGGCGCTGATGTTGCGGTTGTTGACGTTTGTGAAGTTACCTTCAAAATCGAATTCGAGCTTGCCGGTGAGCGTCAGGTTTTTCGCCATGTCAGGCCACTCGAAATCGACGCCCAAGCGCAGCGCACGATCTTTGATGTGAAACTGCGCGTCGGCGTCCGGCCCTGTGTCGCCGAGCAGCAATGGCCCTTGCGGAAAATCGTTGCTGCCGAAGATGCGGCCTCCGTGTGACGCCGTCTGCTCGGCGGCGCTGATCTTGAAAAAGCCATAAGGCCGCAGGCGCGCGCCGCTGCCGAGCTTGATGTCGGGAATCAGCCCTTCTTTCTTCGGGACGGTGATGGGTAACACGCGCAGCGGCGCGACCGCCGGCACGACTTTTGGCTCTGGTGGTTGCGGCGCGGCATTCGCACCGGCGGTGTGCACAGCAGTGGCGTTCACTGCTACCGCGTCGCGGCTGGTCGCTGCAACAGGGATGGCTGCTGGCT
>JBBWZK010000305.1:0-3639 GCA_039648975.1 Blastocatellia bacterium | reverse complement strand
GGCGACCACAGAGGGTCGCCCCTACAGGTCAATCCTATTTGCAAACCGCTATAGGTCAACGGCTTCTGGTTTCGGGAGGCAATTATGTTCGAACTCAAGGCCATATCCAGGGAAGCCATCCCCAGATCCATCGAAAAAGCCGAGCGCTACCGGCTGTTGAACGAGCCGGCAGAAGCCGAGAGCATCTGTCTTGACATCCTGCGGGTCGAACCGGAAAACCAGCAGGTGCTGATCATCCTGCTGCTGGCGCTGACCGATCAGTTTGACCGGCGATTAGCCGAAAGCCGCCCGCGCGAATTGCTGGCGCGTCTCGAAGGCGACTACGAGCGCGCCTACTATGCCGGCATCATCTGCGAGAGAAAGGCCCGTGCGCAACTCCACAAAGGCTTGCGCGGCGCAGAGTATGCTGCGCATGACGGCTTGCGCGAAGCCATGAGATGGTACGAAAAAGCCGAAGCCCTGCGCCCGCCGGAAAACGATGACGCGACGCTGCGCTGGAACGCCTGCGCGCGCACGATCATGGAACATCGTCTGGTCGCCAGAACGGAAGACGACTTCCGACCACTGCTTGAGTAAGTCACGCGAGTTCGCCATAAGAGGAAGACCTGGGAGCGCGGGCGAGACGCCCGCAACTTTCCGCATGCGCAAGACCGGCGGGCAAGGTGCCCGCGCTCCCAGGTTCGACACCTCAATAAGGCCACTTCCAATCGCGCACTTCCGGCATGTCGTCGCCGTATTTCTTAATGTGCTGCTTGTGCTCGAACAGCTTGTCGCGCATGGCCTGTTTCACATAAGCGGCTCTTGCGCCGAGCTTCGGCACGCGGTCGATCACATCGTTGACCAGGTGAAAGCGATCCAGATCGTTGAGCACAGTCATGTCAAAAGGCGTCGTCGTGGTGCCCTCTTCTTTGTAGCCGCGCACGTGCAGGTTCTCGTGATTCGTTCGCCTGTAGGCCAGCCGGTGAATCAGCCAGGGGTAGCCGTGAAAGGCAAAGATGACCGGCTTGTCGCGCGTGAAGAGCGAATCGAAATCTTTGTCAGACAATCCATGCGGGTGCTCGCTCGCCGGTTGCAGCGTCATCAGGTCGACGATATTGACGACGCGAATCTTCAGGTCAGCGAAATGCTGGCGGAGGATGTCGACGGCGGCCAGCGTTTCCAGCGTCGGCACGTCGCCGGCGCAAGCCATCACCACATCCGGCTCGACTCCCGCATCGTTGCTCGCCCATTCCCAGATGCCTATGCCGGCAGCGCAATGCCGCGCCGCCGCTTCGATGTCCAGCCATTGCGGCGCGGGCTGTTTGCCGGCGACGATGACGTTGATGTAGTGGCGGCTGCGCAAGCAATGATCGGTCACAGACAGCAGCGTGTTGGCATCGGGCGGCAGATAGACTCGCACCACATCCGCCTTCTTGTTGACGACCAGATCGATGAAGCCTGGGTCCTGGTGACTGAAGCCGTTGTGATCCTGCCGCCAGACGTGCGAGGTCAGCAGGTAGTTGAGCGAAGCAATCCGCCGCCGCCAGGGAATGTGGCGAGTTGTCTTCAGCCATTTGGCATGTTGGTTGAACATCGAATCAACGATGTGTATGAACGCTTCGTAGCACGAGAACAGGCCGTGTCGTCCGGTCAACAAGTAACCTTCGAGCCATCCCTGGCACATATGCTCGCTCAAGACTTCCATCACGCGGCCATCGGGCGACAGGTGGTCGTCTGTCGGCAGGATCGTTCCCGTGAAGACACGGTCGGTCGCCTCGAAGAGGGCGCTCAGGCGATTCGAGGCGGTTTCGTCCGGCCCCATCACGCGAAAGTTGCGGCTGTTGGCGTTGAGCTTCATCACGTCGCGCAGGAACTGGCCCATCACGCGCGTCGCTTCGGCGTCGACCGCGCCGGGCTTAGGCAGTTCGACGGCATAGTCGTGAAAATCCGGCATCTTCAAATCGATGAGCAGCAACCCGCCATTGGCATGCGGATTCGCTCCCATGCGGCGCGTGCCAAGGGGCGCAAGCTCGCGCAACTCAGGCCGCAGCGCGCCCGTCTCATCGAAGAGTGCTTCAGGTATGTAACTTCGCATCCACTCTTCAAGCTGGCGCAGATGTTCGGGTTTGTTGGCAATATCGGCAAGCGGCACCTGATGCGAGCGGTAGGAATTTTCGGTCGGCTTTCCGTCTACCACCTTCGGCCCTGTCCAGCCCTTCGGCGTCCGCAGGATGATCATCGGCCACTGCGGACGCCGCGTGAAGCCATGGCGGCGGGCGTCTTCCTGAATCGTTTTGATTTCGTCGAGCGCCGCATCCATCGTCCCGGCCATCAACTGATGCACAGTAGCCGGGTCGTCGCCTTCGACGAAGTATGGCTTATAGCCATAACCGGCGAACAGGCTGCGCAGTTCATCTTCGCTGACGCGCGCCAGCACCGTCGGGTTGGCAATCTTATAACCGTTCAGGTGCAGGATAGGCAGCACCGCGCCGTCGCGCGCCGGGTTGAGGAATTTATTCGAGTGCCAGCTCGCCGCCAATGGGCCGGTTTCGGCTTCGCCATCGCCGATGACGCAGGCGGCCAGCAAGTCTGGATTATCGAAGACCGCGCCATACGCATGCACCAGGGCATAGCCGAGTTCGCCGCCTTCGTGAATCGAGCCGGGCGTCTCCGGCGCGACGTGGCTGGGGATGCCGCCGGGAAACGAAAACTGCTTGAACAGCTTTTTCAGGCCGTCAACATCCTGTGAGAGATTGGGATAAAACTCGCTGTAGGTTCCTTCCAGATAAGTATTGGCAACCAGTCCGGGTCCGCCGTGTCCAGGCCCCGCGATATAAATTACATTGAGATCGCGCGCCTTGATGACGCGATTGAGATGCACGTAGATGAAGTTGAGGCCAGGGGTCGTTCCCCAGTGGCCGAGCAAGCGCGGCTTGACATGTTCGGGGCGCAACGGCTCGCGCAGCAGCGGGTTGTCGTACAGATAAATCTGCCCAACCGATAGATAGTTCGCCGCGTGCCAGTAAGCCGTCATCAGTTGCACTTCGTCGTCGCTTAACGGTTGCGTTGGTTTGGAGTCAACAGCGGTCATGTCTGTCCCTTCCTCTTTTATGTTGTCACTTCACATTTCTACACGCTGGCAGTGTGACTGCGCAAACGGCGATGGGCAACGACTGGATGGCAACGGTCGCGCTTACGCCACGCTCCACATCTTCGTGCCTCCTCTATAGAGCGATGTGTGCCTTAAAGATGGTTGTGCCATTTTGCATTCCAACGAGCCTGCTGCAAACGTGCATAAGTTTTCTGTGATTCAACGGCTGTGTTAGCATTCCTGCATTGATCAATATGATTCACTCAGGAGAATCCGTGACCGGGCATTCGCAATGATCGAAGCGCAAAAGGAATCTCTCACTTCACCGATTCTTCACCATGCCAACGCGCAAAAGCGATGGCTTGCGCCGCTGCTGGTTGCGCTGCTCGCCGTCGCGCTGACCTTCATCGCCGTCGTGCCGTTTTTTTTCATGGGCCAGGCTGAAGACGGCACGGCGTCGGGACTCAGAATGCCGACGACGCACGATATGTTTCTGCACTTCGATCAAATGCGATCATTCTACAGGGGCTTGAAGGCAGGCGCAGTCTATCCGCGCTGGGAAGAAGAGA
>JBBWZK010000467.1:0-7907 GCA_039648975.1 Blastocatellia bacterium | reverse complement strand
GAGCAGCAGCGGCGGGTTGTGGCCGGCGTTGATGTACATCAGCCGCTTGTTTTCCACATCGATCAATCCATAAAACGTCGTGATGAAGCGGTCGCCATTGGTCGCTTCGTGCACCAGCCGGTTGACGCGCGCCATCACGACGCGCATGGCCAGTTCGTTAATCACTGTGGCATGAATGTAAGCGCGAAACGTCACCATGATGAGCGCCGCCGCCAGTCCCTTGCCCGACACGTCGGCTACCAGCACGCCGAGCCGGTCAGAAACGTGATCAATGACGTCCAGATAATCGCCGCCGACTTCGCGCTCAGGGATCGTTGTGCCGTAGATGTCGAGTTCCGGTATGTTGGGAAAGGCGCGCGGCAGCAGGCCCTCGACGACTTTGCGCGCCAGCTCGATCTCGCTTTCGGCCTGGCGCTTGCGCAACACTTCGCGATAGAGCAGCGTGTGATCTATTGCCGAGGCGGCGAGCGAGGCGAACATGGTCAGCAGTTCGAGATCGGTTTCGCTGTAGCTGTTTACCTGATCGGCTTCGAGGTTGATGACGCCGATCACCTCGCCGTCGGCGCGAATCAGCGGCGCGGCGATTTCCGAGCGCGTTTCGGCGCGCGCCTTGACGTAGCGCTTATCGTTTTTGACATCGTCGACAATCTGGCCGCTGGCATTCTTGATCACCCAGCCGATGATGCCGCTGCCGGATTGCAGAAAATCGTCGCCGATGATCTGTGGCGGATAACCGTGCGTCTTCACCTCGAAGAGCGCGTGCGTGCGCGGGTCGATGATGCAAATGACCGCCGCCGAATAGTCGATCAACTCTTTGAGCGAGTCGAAGATGGTGTTAAGCACCTGGTCGAGGTCGAGCGAGTCGCTGACGCGGCGCACGGCGTCAACCAGCGTGGCAATGGTTCGTTCATGTACGGGCATGGCAATTAAAGCAAGTATGCTAGTGACTCGCGGCAGCGATGGCAAGAGCGGAGAACAGGGGCTAGGGGGCAGAGGCTAGAGGCTAGAGGGGCAGGGAAAGGTGGCGACTTTAATCTTTGTTCATGCTTAGGGGCTCTGCTTTTCTTTCTGATCGCTGTCTATGGGCTACTGCTCTCCGATCTCTCGCCTCTAGCCCCTGCCCCCTGACCCCTATCCGTTTGCCTTTACAGTCCCGTAGCGCGTGTGTTAATTTTTTTGAGTTAAAGTGAAACGAGAATTTCTATCCATGTAGAGGAGAGAAGCGAAAGTGGCGTTAGCGAAGGAAGCGAAGACCAACATCATTGGTCAGTACAAAGTTCACGAGTCGGACACCGGCTCGCCGGAAGTTCAGGTGGCGCTGTTGACGAAACGCATCAACGACCTCACCGAGCACTTTAAGACGCATGTGAAAGACAATCACTCGCGGCGCGGCCTGCTGAAATTAGTCAGCCAGCGCCGGCGCATGCTCGATTACTTGCGTCGCAAGGACGCCGAGCGTTACCGCGAAGTCATCAGTCGTCTGGGTATAAGGAAATAGAGACCACGAGGGAAAGGCCGCACCAAAGCCAGGTTGCTTCGGGCGGCCTTATCAGTTATCGGCTCTCTGGCGCGCCGCCAGTCTGCTCACACCAGTCAGGCAAGAATCAACCGTCCGGGTACTTCCAACCTGCGCGATACATTCTGGCAAAAGCGCCGGCTTATCGGTTCAGACACATTCATTGCAAAGGATGACCACGGGAGCGCGCCGGCCTTGCGTTGCGGCTCACCGTGGTTTCGTTTTTTTCAGGCAACGTCAGCCGGCGCGGGCTGGTCGCGACCATCAAAGCCGCGTTGGCAGTCAGCAAAGTCGCGCACAAGGAAGCGAGCCGCACGAGACCCCCATCGCGGCTCTTAAAAACGAATGCGGAGCGTTTGGCAATCCACAGCACAGTTCAGTCATCGCGGTTTTGCACCGCCGTGCTCGTCCTCTGGTGCGCAAGGCGTTTAGCTTGCGCCAGATCGGCGGGCTTGTTTGCGGAACGCTCCAAGCGCGCAGCGGAAGAAGGAAGAAGGAGACATCTATGGAGTTGAAAGAATCAGTTCAATTAGGCGGAATCGACTTTTCAGTCGAAACAGGCAAAGTCGCCAAACAGGCGGATGGCGCAGTGATCGTGCGCTATGGCGACACCATGGTTTTAGTCACGGCGGTCGGCTCGAAGCCGCGCCCGGATATTAATTTTTTCCCGCTCACGGTCGAATACCGCGAGTACGGTTATGCCGCCGGGCGTATCCCCGGCAACTACTTTCGCCGCGAAGGCCGCCCGTCGGAAAAAGAGACCTTGACCTCGCGGTTGATTGATCGCCCGCTTCGCCCGCTCTTCAAAGCCGGCTATCGCGACGACACGCAGGTGATTGCCCTGGTGCTGTCGGCGGACGAAAACTATGACTCAGACGTGCTGGCGATTACCGGCGCATCGGCGGCGCTTTATCTGTCGGACATCCCGTTTGAAAACCCTGTGGCCGGCGTGCGGGTCGGCTTGATCGAAGACCGTTTCATCGTTAATCCGACTTACGACCAGACGCGCGCTTCGCAACTCAACCTCATCGTCGCCGGCAGCGAAGAAGCCATCACCATGGTCGAGTCGGGCGCGCAGGAAGTTTCCGAAGAGGTCATGGTTGAAGCCTTGATGTTCGGTCACAGCGAAATCAAGAAGCTCTGCCGCCTGCAAAAGGAGATGTATCAGAAGCTCGGCGTCACCAAGCGCGAAGTGGTCACGCCGGAGTTTGACGCAGAGATGCTTGCCGAGATCACGGGTCGCATCACCGAAGACTTGCGCGATGTGCTTGACACGGGCAAGCACGGCAAGCTGGAAAGCTACGCCAAAGTCGACGCGCTCAAGGAAGCGACGGTGTCGGCCTATCCCGAAGAGGACGTCGACAAGCGCAAGGCGGCAGGCAAAATTTTCGATCACCTGAAAGAGAAGGTCTTCCGCGAAGACATTCTCGAACGCCGCCACCGTCCCGACGGTCGCCGCTTCAGCGAGATTCGCCCGAACTCGATTGACACAGGCTGGCTGCCGCGCACGCACGGCTCGGCTTTGTTTACGCGCGGCGAAACACAGGCCATCGTCACGGCGACGCTCGGCACCAGCGAAGACACACAGTTCATGGACGATCTCGAAAAGGGCGAAATCAAACGCCGCTTCCTGCTGGCTTATAACTTCCCGCCGTTTTCGGTCGGCGAGACGGGCCGCATCGGCTCGCCGGGCCGCCGCGAGATCGGTCACGGCGCACTGGCCCGCCGCGCCCTTGAGCCGATGCTGCCGAGCGAAGAAGAATTCGCCTACACGCTGCGCATTGTCAGCGACATTACCGAATCGAACGGCTCCAGCTCGATGGCGACCATCTGCGGGGGGTCGCTAGCGTTGATGGACGCAGGCGTGCCTGTGAAGCGGCCAGTCGCCGGCGTCGCCATGGGCCTGGTGATGGAAGGCAATCGTTATGCGATTCTGACAGACATCGCCGGCGCTGAAGATCACTATGGCGACATGGACTTCAAAGTCGCCGGCACGCGCGACGGCATCACAGCGTTACAGATGGACATTAAAGTCACAGGCATCAACGCGCGCATCCTCGCAGACGCTTTGCAGCAGGCCAAGGCTGGCCGCTTGTATATCCTCGACAAGATGGAGCAGGCTCTTGCCGCGCCGCGCGAAGAGATCAGACAGTACGCGCCACGCATTCTCACCATACAGATTCCCGTCGACAAGATTCGTGACGTCATCGGGCCGGGCGGCAAGGTGATACGCGGCATTGTCGAAAAGACCGGCGCCAAGATCGACGTCGAAGACAGCGGGCGCATCAACATCGCTTCGGCGAATCTCGAACAGGCCGAAGCCGCCAAGCAGATCATCGAAGGCATCACGGCGGTGCCGGAACTCAACAAGACCTATCTCGGCACGGTGCAGCGCCTGGCCGATTTCGGGGCGTTCGTCGAGATACTGCCGGGCACAGACGGCTTGCTGCACGTTTCGGAGATTGCCGATTATCGCGTCCGCGACGTGCGCGACGAATTGCACGAAGGTCAACAATTGCTGGTCAAGGTGATCAACGTCGACCCGTCGGGCAAGATTCGCCTGTCGCGCAAGGCTGTGTTGAAAGACGAGCGTGCCGAGCGCGGCGAAGCCGAGCCGGAGGATGATCGCGGCGACGGCGAAGGCGGCGAAGATCGCGGCCCGCGCGATGACCGCCCACGCGACGACCGCCCGCGCGGCCCGCGTCCAGGTGGCAGCGGTGGCCGTGGCCCGCGCCCAGGTGGCGGCGGCGGTCGCGGCCCGCGCCGCTAAAGCCGACACCCTCAAAGTGAGTTGAGTTGCAAAGGGCAACGATGGTCATAGAAGCCATCGTTGCCCTTTCTTTTTTGTTTGCGGCTGGTGCAATGAGATGCGCCGCCGAATCATGACGGAGCGAAAGTAATTGCGCTTATGCAGTATCTGCGCTATTGTGGCGGCGCATTCCGTTTATGGAGACCCCGCTATGCTTCAACCCTCACGTTGCGTTCAGCGGTTGAGTCGCATGGTTGTGCTAACGACAATCGTTCTGCTCTTATCGCCCCCACTAACTTTCGCTCGCGCCTTGTCAATTGGGCGATCACAAGAGACCAGGGCGGAGGCCAGCAAGCCAGCGGCGAATCCGCCTGATCTGCGCAAGCTCGAAGTCGGCAAGCCTCTCGAACGCGAGATGCAAGGCGGCGAATCGCACCTCTATGAGATTGCGCTTGATGCAGGGCAGTACCTCTATGTCGTCGTTGAGCAGCGCGGCATGGATGTCGCCGTGCAAGTCATTGCTCCCGACGGCAAGCCTTTGATGGAAGTAGACAGCCCGAACGGCGCGCAAGGCGACGAACCGGTCATGCTGATCGCTGAAGCGGCAGGCGTTTATCGTTTGAATGTGGCATCGCTCGAAAAAGCCGTGCCCGCTGGCAAGTACGAGATTCGCGTGAAGGAGCTTCGCGCGGCGACGGCGACAGACCGTGCATTGATCGAGCAGAATCGCGTCTTGCAGGAAGCCTCGCAATTAAGTCAGGAAGTTGGGCAATTGTACGGCGCAGGCAAATATGATGCGGCGTTGCCGCTTGCCGAGCGCGCCCTGGCCATCAATGAGAAGGTGCTCGGCGCAGGGCATCCCGATACAGCCGAGCCGCTCAACAACCTGGCTTTGCTCTATCAAGCCAAAGGCGACTACGCGAAAGCCGAGCCGTTTTTGATTCGCGCGCTGGCCATCAACGAGAAAGCGCTCGGCGCAGCGCATCCCGATACGGCGACCTCACTCAACAATCTGGCGGCGCTCTATAACGCCAAAGGCGACTATGCGAAAGCTGAACCGCTCTATCTGCGCGCCCTGGCTATCCGCGAGAAAGCGCTTGGCGCAGGGCATCCCTTGACTGCCCAGTCGCTCAGCAATCTGGCGTTGCTCTATCAAGCCAAAGGCGACTACGCGAAAGCCGAACCGCTTTACGTTCGCGCTTTGGCCATCAATGAAAAAGCGCTCGGCGTAGAGCATCCTTCGACCGCCCTGTCGATCAATAACCTGGCGGCGTTGTACTACAGCAAAGGCGATTCTGCGAAAGCCGAGCCGCTCTATCTGCGCGCCCTGGCCATCAAGGAGAAGGCGCTCGGCGCAGAGCATCCTGATACGGCGACCTCGCTCAACAATCTGGCGGCGCTCTATAACGCCAAAGGCGATTATGCGAAAGCCGAGCCACTTTACGTTCGCGCGCTGGCCATCCGTGAGAAGGCGCTCGGCGCAGAGCATCCGACGACCTCGCAGTCGCTCAGCAACCTGGCTTTGCTCTATCAAGCCAGAGGCGATTTGGTGAAAGCCGAGCCGCTCTACCTGCGCGCCCTGGCCATCCGCGAGAAAGCGCTTGGCGCAGAGCATCCCGATACGGCTGAGACACTCAATCACCTGGCGTTGATTTATCGAGCAAGAGGCGACTATGCGAAAGCCGTAGCGTATCAATCCCGTTGCAATGATGTCTCAGACCGTGATCTGGTAAGAAATCTTGCCACTGGTTCTGAGCGTCAAAAGTTCACCTACTTAACTCAAACATCTCTCTACACGGATTCGACGATCTCTTTGCACACGCAATCTGCGCCCAACGATCCAGAAGCGAAACGCGCGACGCTGAAACTGTTGTTGCAACGCAAAGGGCGTGCGCTGGATGCGATGACCGATGCCATTGCCGCCTTGCGTCGCCGCGTTTCGCCCGAAGACCAAACCTTGCTCAACCAACTCCAGGATGTGCGCTCGCAGCTTTCTGTTTTAACGCTGCGCGGGCCGGGCCGCGAAGAGGCGGGAAAACATCGAGCCACGCTCAAGGCGCTTGAGGAGCAAGAAGAGAAGCTGCAAAACGACATTAGCCAGCGCAGCGCCGAGTTCCGCGCGCAATCGCAAACGCAATCGCAGCCGGTGACGATTGCCGCCATACAGAAAGCCCTTCCGTCAGGCGCGGCGCTCATAGAGTTCGCTCAGTATCGTCCCGTCGATCCAAACGAGCCGGACAGAGAGAAGCGATTCGGCAGCCCGCAATATGTGGCTTATGTGCTTCCGAGTCAGGGCGAACCGCTCTGGGTTAATCTCGGCGAGGCCAAGCCGATTGACGACGCCATCAACGTCTGGCGTGCCGTGCTGCGCAAAGATGAAGACAAGCCGCTCAGTCACATTGATCGTGAGGTTAAGCCGGCGGCCCGCAAAGTGGATGAGCGGGTGATGCGGCCCGTGCGGCGATTGCTTGGCCAGTCGCGCCAGGTCTTCATCTCGCCCGACGGCTTGCTCAACCTCATCGCGTTTGCCGCGCTCGTGGATGAAAAAGGTCGCTACCTGGTCAAGCGTTACCACTTCACCTCGCTAACCAGCGGGCGCGACTTGCTGCGCCTGCAAGAACACCTGCCGAGCAAACAGGGAATGGTGATCGTCGCCAATCCCGACTACGGCCCGATGAGCGGCGCGGCGGCGGGACGCGGTCTCAAATCCTTAAAGCCGCAGATCGTCGAGCAAGGCCAGGTCGCCGCCACCTCAGATGGAGCCGCCCAGACCAGTGAAGTCGCTTTCTCGCAAGTCGAGTTCCCGCAACTGACGGGCACGGAGCAGGAATCGCTCGCCTTGAAAGCCTTGCTCCCGGAAGCCACCACCATGGTGCGCTTGCAAGCGACCAAGGCCGCCGTCAAGCAGGTGAATGCGCCGAGCATTCTGCACATTGCGACTCATGGATATTTTCTCGAAGACCTGGTGACCGGCTCTGCGCGCGAAGAGCGCGGTTTGTCAATCAACGGCCAGCCCAAGGCGTCGGCCACACGCATAGAGAATCCATTGCTGCGCGCGGGGCTGGCGATGGCCGGCGCGAATCTGCACCACAGCGATTACGAGGGCATACTGACGGCGCTTGAAGTGTCGGGGCTGAACCTGTGGGGGACAAAGCTCGTGGTGTTGAGCGCCTGCGAAACCGGCGTCGGCGAAGTGCAGAACTTCAACGGCGTGGCAGGGCTGCGCCGCGCGCTGGTGCTGGCCGGGTCAGAGAGCCAGATGTTGAGCCTTTGGAAAGTCGATGACAACGCGACACGCGATTTGATGATTGATTACTACACGCGTTTGAAAGCCGGCCAGGGGCGCAGTGAAGCGCTCCGTCAGGTGCAGTTGAAAATGCTGGCCAGCCCGAACTATCGGCATCCTTACTTCTGGGCGAGCTTCGTCGAATCAGGCGAATGGGCCAATCTCGACGGCAAACGGTGAGCGCCGCCGGCGGATTGCCGCAAGGCAGCGGCGGCACGAGATGAACGCTTTAGATCGGATTGCGATGGGATGTAGGGCAAGCGGAGCAATTTGGAGTGCGGTGAGTGGTCACCGCTTTGCGTCTTGGCAAAGGCTAAAAGCGGCGAGCAGTCGCCGCACTCCAAAACAGGCCGCTC
>JBBWZK010000263.1:0-8148 GCA_039648975.1 Blastocatellia bacterium | reverse complement strand
GCCCTATGCCCGCTTCGTTATTTTGATCTCCATGTCTAAGTGACGTTTGCAATGTTTCCTCCCTCGGGGGCAGACCGCAGGTTCTTCGAGCAATTGGCCGGCCATACACGACGCAGGCTTAAATGGTTTGCTGCCGGTAGGTTGATTAAGCAGGAATGGCGAGGCCGCTTGCCGATTGACCTGCGCCTGTTACGATAGTGCACGAATTAGGACTTCTGCTCCACACCTGGGGCAGGCGGCGACAGCGGAATGCGGCAATGAAACACAGTGCCTGTGGCATTGCTCCTTTCAACCGAGACATCGCCGCCGTGGGCGACCAGAATCTTCTGCACAAGCGCTAGGCCGATGCCGTAGCCGCGCGATTTGGTGGTGAAAAACGGAATGAAGATGCGTTGCAGATCGTCTTTCGAGATGCCGCTGCCGGTATCGCTGACGCGAACGTGAGCAAAGCGCCGGTCGCTGCCCGCATCCACCGCGCCGCTGCTGCGGATCAACTTTTCGCTGGCGTTCGGGTCTATGGCTTCGACGGCGTTGCGAATCAAGTTGAGAAAAACGCGCCGCAGCAGCGATTCGTCAGCCGCCACTCTGGCAAACTCGCCCTCGGTCTGCATTCGTATGCCGTTCTCAGCAATTTGCATCTGCACTTCAGCGACACAGTGGTCGATCAACTCGCCGAGCGCGACCGGCGCGAGGCTGAGTTGCTGTGGGCGCGCGAAGTTCAAAAAGTCTGTGACCAGCCGTGTAAGCAAGCGGGCTTCATTGAGCATGGCATCGAGCGTCACGCGCTGCTCGTCTGTCGGCGCGGCGTTCAATTGTAATTCGAGCAACTGAACGTAACCGTGAATCGTCGCCAGCGAGTTTTTAAATTCATGCGCTAATCCGGCAGCCATTTCGCCGAGATTGGCAAGGTTTTCCTGCAAGCGTATGCGTTCGCGCAACTCCAGCACTTCGGTGATGTCTGTCAGCAGACAAAGTGCGCCTTCGATGGTTTGCGTCGCATCGGTGATCGGTGAAATGCTCAAGCCCAGATGCCGCGCACGGCCATCGGGCAGCGCCAGCGCGACTTCTTCACGGCGAAACGTGCGGCCCGATTCAAGGCATTCGCCAATCATCTCGACGAGCCGTGGCGAGAGCCGCAGAAACGAGCGGTAATCTTCGCCGGGCGCAAACCTCTGCGTCTCCGGCTCGTGCAGTTGCGCCGTGTTGATGCGTGCGCCGAGTATTTTTAAGGCGTGCGCGTTGGCCGACATGATCGCGCCCGACGAAGCCACCGTCACCAGGCCGCTGGGGATGTTGGCAATCAAGCGCTCGCTCAGTCGTTCAGAGCGCTCGGCGCGGCGGCGTTCGAGGGCGTGCAATTGCGCCAGCTCGCGTTCTTTGACTTGCAGTTGTTCGACTAGCGCTTGAAACGTCTGGACGACGAATTCGCTCTCGCTCATGGCCGCCGATGCCCGCACAGGGCTGCCGCGCGCTGCTTCGACCATGCGCCGGTAGGGTCTGAGGAGCCAGCGCACCAGCAGGAACATCAGCCCAAGTCCGAAGACCAGCGCGATGATTTGATAGCTGAAGAGATAGACGATGACCGGCGATGCGCCTGCCTGACCGCGCGCTCGCAGGTAGAGCCCTATGCTCAAGCCGATGAGCAGCAGCAAGGCCAGCATGAAAGTGACAATCGCCAGCCGCGCTTTGTTTTCAACCCCGCCGAATTTCATAAGCCGATAGAACCTATGCGCCGGGGCCTCTGCGAAGATGAAATTCGATCATCACCGATTGCCAGTACAGCGTCGGCTGGCCGTCTTTCAAGGCCGGCTTAAACTTGAGGGCGAAGGCCGCGCGGACGGCCTCAGCCGTTAAGCCATCGGGTAGTCCTCTATTGACTCTGACCTGTTTGACCAGACCATCGATGCCGACAAGGACGCGCACGATGACGATGCCTTCAACCCCATGCTTGCGTGCGGTCTCTGTATATTGTGGCTGAGGCGCGTTGAGAGGAACCGGGCGTTGGTCGATTGTTATCGTCGCGGGATTCGTGTCCGGGCCGGGTGCTGGCCCTGTGGCTCCGGCTGACTTCAAAAAGTCCAGAGTCTCCTGGTTATCGCCGCGCACGTGGTTTTTGCCGCGCAGCGCATAAGTCAATGCGGTGGCATGATGGTTATCTTCATCGTTGAGCTTCGCGCCCTTTTCCAGAAGTAACTTGAGGAGCTTGAGTTTGCCGTACAGGGCGGCGTTCATCAGAGCCGTGGCGCCATCTATGCCTTTCACATTTATATCGGCTTTGTGCTCAATTAGCATCCCGGCAATCTCTTTGGCAATCGCATCCTTGGCGTATAGGGCTGCGAGCAATAATGGCGTCATCTCATTTTTGCTCTTTACATTGACCTGCGCGCCTCTTTCCAACAGGGCTTTGACAAACGATGGCTCTTCGACGCGAGCGGCCAGCATTAAGGCCGTCCAGCCGCTATCATCGCTGGCATTTACATCTGCATGATCGAGCAGCGACTTGAAGGCTTTTTTATCGGTATCTCTGATGGCCAGCATGAGCGGCGTCATGCTCGCATCGCTTCCCAGACCACTCTCTGCTTGTGCCTGAAAAGAGACAGGAGTTGTTGAAGCCTTTGCCGAACTCCAATTGAGCAGAGCCACGAATAAGAACACAGCGACAAGACAAAAGATCTTCCTGACAGACATTTCAGTTGACCTCCGCTTCACACTTATTCCGTGAGAGCCTCGATCATTCAAGGCTCTCGCTTTTGAAATAGAGAATATCAAACAAATCACCTTTGCGATCCTCAGACCATACGGCCTGAACGCGCATGCCGCAAGCGAGGCTTTCAACCGGCTCATTGATCAAGTGCGAATAGTATGTGCTCGCGCCGTCCAGAGTAATCAACCCGTAAGTGTAAGGCGGTTCGGTCGGCTGGCCGGGGAAGGGCAGATGCACAGTGGTGAAGGTTGTCAGCACGCCGTGATCGCTGACTTCGACCCATTCAGTTGTCTCGACGTAACAGGGCGTGCAGATGCGCGCGGCGGGCACGATGACCGAGGCGCAACGCGGGCATTTCGTGCCCATCAGCCGCCGGTTGTCGCGCGATTCTTCAAAGAAGCGCGTCAGCCATTTGCCGTAAGACCAGCGATAGGGAATGCTGATCTGGCCGCGCACCTCTTTAAGCAGCGGCGGCGCGAATTCTTTGCTTTCAGCCATCGTCTCACCCGATCATGCGAAAAGCTCGCGGAACTTTTGCAGCAGGAAGGGATTATTGGTTTTAACTTTTCCGGTGATCAAATCGGTCATCGACGGCGTGTACGTGCCATTGATGGTGCCGAGAAAAATCTCTGCCGATGTCTTCAGAAAGCAATCGGCGCTGTCGACGGTCTTGCCCGGTTGCACTTCGCAGGTTTCCGGCGTGACCAGCACCGTCCATTGTTCATCGTCAATTGAAAAGTAAAAAGACAAATTCTCATCGGCCTTCTCTTTGCGGAAGCGTGAAGGCAGAGCCTGAAAGACGGCGCTGACATCATTGATTGGTTCCATCTGTGTTGTTGTTCCTCCTGTTGATGAATCGAGCCGAGCATGAGTCTCGCTATCTACTGTGTCGCTTACGGCCTGGTGCGAAGCGTTGGCCTGCGTGATTGCCTCGCCAGTGGCCGCGAAGCATTCGATGTCGAGCAGTGACCCTGTGCGCTCGGTTTTGAAGACCGCCGAGACGCGGTCGCCCGCTTTAAGGTTCGGCCCTGCGAGATGCAGCAGGTTTGTATCTGCGCCATCGAGATGAACCAGCGCCAGCCTGTAGGGCGCAGGCATCGGACTCCAGGGCAGAGTGCGCTCGACCGTTGTGATGGCGATGACTGTCCCTTCGCCGTTCAGCGGAATCCAGTCATCGAGCGGCTTGTAGCATTCGCCACAAACATCGGCTGGCGGCACATAGACCTTGCTGCACCCGTTGCAACGCGCGCCGACCAGCCGGGCATTCTCTTTCAACTCCGCGAGAAAGCGCCCGACGGTCGCGCCCGTCGTCCACTTGTACGGGATGGTGATGTTACCTTCGAGAATCATCATTCAGGGGCTAGGGATCAGGGGCTAGAGGCTAGAGTATAGGAATCTCTTAACTAGCCTCTAGTCTCTTGTCTCCAGCCTCTAGCCTTTCTCCGCGCTGACGATCATCAGCGTGTGAAATTGAATGCCGCCGCCCCATCCATGAGCGATGCCCGTGCGCGCGCCGTCGATCTGGTGTTCACCGGCGCGACCCATGATCTGCATGGCGGCTTCGGCCTGGCGCATCATCGCCGTTGCACCAATCGTATTCGTCGACAGCACACCGCCCGATGGATTCACCGGCAGGTCGCCGGTCATCTGTGTGGCGCCCGATTCGACCAGCTTGCCGCCTTCGCCGCGCTCGCAGAAGAACATGGCTTCAGTCCACAACATCTCCTGAAACGAGAACGCTTCATAGAGTTCGGCGACGTCCAGCTCTTTTCGCGGATTGGTAATGCCCGCCACTTTGTAGACCTTCTTCGCCGCTTCCATCAACGCCAGTGGGGTGGCGAAGTCGCGGCCAGGATAATAGACCCCTTCATTGTAAGTGGCGACGGCTTTGATCCACGCCGGTCGCGGATTGAGCTTTTCAGCGCGCTCTTCGCTGGTCAAGACCATCGCGCACGCGCCATCAGAAGCCGGGCAAGCATCCAGCAGCTTGATCGGCGACGACAGGACGGGAGAACTCAACACCATCTCGACGGAGATGTGCGGAATCTTCAGTTGCGCATAAGGATTCAGCAGCGCGTTCTTGCGATTCTTGACGGCAACCAATGCCGCTTGTTCTTCAGTGACGCCAAATTCGTCCATGTATTGCCGCGCCTGCAACGCCACGGCGGACGGCGCGCCGCAGGCGAACTGGCGACCGAGAATCGGATCATAGACGGTTGAAAGCCCTAACTGCACAGGCGATTCCGAGAGCTTGTCGCCGGTGACGGCGAGCACCGTATCGAACATTCCCGAAGCGATGTAGTAGAACGCGCCGATGCCTGTCGATGCGCCGACCGTGCCGCCTGTGTGTATGCGCATCGCCGGCTTGAGCCACGCGCCGGCGGCATCGCTGCACCAATGCTCAGGGTGATTGACGCCCTCGAAGAGTTCCGGCGCGCTGCCGAAGACGACCGCATCGACCTCTTTGATCGTGATGCCTGCATCGTCGAGCGCGCGGCTCGCGGCCTCGTAGATGAGGCCGGGAAAGCTGACGTCGTCGCGCCGCTCTTTGCATTTGGTCTGCCCTGTGCCCACGATGGCGACTCGTCTCAAAGCGACCTCCGTCTGATAACCTTTCTTATCTTCGGTAAGTAAACCATCGCTAGATCGGATTGAGTAAGGGGAGGGGTTCGTTGTGTGATAATTGCCAAAGATATGGATCGATCCGTGTCGATGAATTTCCAAGTGTGACTCAAAGGCGAATAAACGGTTGACGATGTGCTACTCGGCCTTTGAAGATGCGCGCAAATTAGATCAGATTTCACATCGGTGTAGAGCATGGGAGAAGCGGCCTGTTTTGGAGTGCGGCGACTGCTCGCCGCTTTGTTGCATACCAATGCTGCACAGCGGTGACCTGTCACCGCACTCCAAATTGCTCCGCCTGCCGTACATCCAATCGCAAGCCGATCTAATTCAAAAGAGATAAGCCCCTACTCTATCTGGCTAAAGCCGTAGCCTGCGACGTTCAATCAACGCCCTGAGCGCCGCTTGCGTTTCGGCGTCAGCGGCTTATCATAGGCGTCTGTTTCGTTGGTTTCGATAATGCGGTAGACTTTCCTCCCTACTTTGAACTCCTTAACGTCGGTGATCGAATCGAGCGCCGGCATGCCTGTATCGAGCGGGTTCAAAGGCGGATTGATCTGTGTCGCGCGCTTCCTGGCCGCCCTGGTTTTCTTTTTACCTGATGATCGGGGCATAAGCTTTCCCTATGACAAACGAACATGCCTCATGGCTTGAAGGTGATCTTGGTAATTGGGTGTACCTCCCAGATCGTCGGCATGCGACTTTTCAAGCTCTGTGGCCCTGGCCGATCCCCATGACTGTGGTTCGCATCAAAGAACAGCGATCCTTCGACCACTACAGGAACGGGAGGCCGAGGAAAGCCGTATTTTTGGCCCGGCAGATTGGCTCCCAGCGTCTCTTTGTAGAACTTTTTGAACGAGTCGCGCGCTGCCTTGAGGTCATTGAACGCCGCACTGCTCTTCGGCGGCAGACCGGAAAGCTCTACGGTCAGATACATCTCCTTGGAATTTTTCGGGTCGCGACCAATAATCAGATGGAAGTCATTATCCGCTTCCCGGCTGGCGGCGTAGAGAAAGGCTTTGACCTGTACATTCCGCTGCTCCTCTTTCACACGACCTGACTTCGCATCAGTTGAGATTTTGAGATCTATCATCTTCGCATCTGAAGTCAGCGAATCAATCAGGTCTTTCAGATCGTCAAACTTCTCAAGCTTGGCTTGCGCTTTGGACAGCTTGGCAGCTTTTCGAGCCGTGCCCTTAAAATTATCCCCTGTCGGCATGGCCGCCGCCGCTTTAGCTAGGAGACTTTCTTCCGGTTTGGTCTTATCCAGTTCATACGCATCTATCTCATTGGTTTGGATGATGTGATATTTAGCCGCTGCTGCCGTCCCCGCCTTTAACGACATGACCGGCGTCACCTCGATAATCGAATCCAACGCCGGCATGCCTCTATCCATTTGATCCAATAGCTGGCTGGACGAATCTTCATTCAGCAGGTGAGCCTGGTTTCTCTTCTTACTTGATGAGCGCGGCATGATGGTGACCTCCCGAACTAATCCGAATTGTTGATTAGACTTTTTCCGTGTCGCTCATTCTAGTTAATCTGCAAATGTTATGCAATGCCCTGGCAAACAGGCTAGGCGCTCAAAACGTAAACGATGTTCGATTGAAGCGCGAAGCCGGAAGTCGCGTGCGCCACAGCAGTCCGGGGTTCTATTGGATAGCCATTCGTCTGGCCGGTCACTTGATTAGCGGCTTCGGCCAGCCGTATCAAGCCGGCAGCGAAGATAGGATTTGCCGACAACGCGCCGCCTGAGAGATTGACCGGCAACAATCCTGCTACATAGAAGTCCGTGTCTCCCGAATAGCTAAACTCGCGCCCTTTGCCTTTCTCGCAAAAGCCGAGCGCTTCAACCAGCATCAGTTCCTGGAAGGCGAACGGCTCATGAATTTCCGCGACATCGATCTCTCGATACGGATCGGTGATGCCCGCCATCTTGTAAGCCCGCTCCGCAGCCCTGTGCGCAGAGCGAATCTCGGTTAGATCGCGATGCCCCAGATAGTAAGTATCCGTACAAAACCCGACACCGCGAATCCACGCCGGTTTCAGGTCATGGCGCTTCACTGCGTCTTCTGACATCAGCAGCAGAGCGCAGCAGCCGTCGGTCGACGGCGAGGCATCGAGTCGTTTGATCGGCGAGGCGATCATCGGCGAGCGCATCACATCGTCAACCGTGTATTCGCCTTTGATCTGCGCATACGGATTGCTCAACGCGTGGCGGCGATTTTTTACTGCAACCATCGCTGCATCCTCTTCACTCACGCCATGCTTTTGAAAGTAGCATTGGGCTTGCAACGCGGCTGCCGTCAGCGCATCGATGCCGAGCGGGCGAAGATAAAAGGGGTCGGCAATCATGCCTGAATAATGCTGCGGCGAAGAGTCGGAGGCTTTGCTGTAGCCGTAGACTAAAATGGTATCGAATGCGCCGGCGGCGATGCGCATGAAGGCATAACAAGCGGCGAACGCGCCATCATCTTCGACCTTCGATTCTTCTTTCAGGAACGCGCCGGCGTATTCGGCAGTGAAGACGTTCGAGATGCTGCGGCCATCCATCACGTCATCGCCTGCCCCCATCACCATCTCCACGTCGTTGATCGCCAGGCCGGTCTTTTCGAGCGGCGCCGTGACCGTCTCATAAATCATGTCCTCGACGTTTTGATCCGCCTTGCGCCGTTCGTGAACGGTCTGCGCTGAACCGACGATGGCGACTTTTCGCATGGGTTCTTTCCCTTTAAAGCTAATTGCCATTGCATGTAGGGGCGGGCGTTCCTGCCCGCCCCAGACTACGCATTCGTACACTGGGGCGACCACAGAGGGTCGCC
>JBBWZK010000210.1:0-3575 GCA_039648975.1 Blastocatellia bacterium | reverse complement strand
CTCCCCCACTCCCCCACTCCCCCACTCCCCCACTCCTCTTCCAAATCTGTGCAGTAATTTGACAGTTTCACGTCACGCTATTCGGTCATTCAGCCGCCGCCGATATGATTTGCCTCCCCGCTTCAGGTGACGCCAGCCCCCTTATGGGCAAAATCGTTGCGGCGCAGGTGTTGGCACTTACCTTGCACTTGCACAACACCGAGAGACTTCTGCATCGCCCCTTTGGCTCCTGCGCAGCACAGGTATTCTTGCATCTTGTGCATAGAGTGAAAAGATAGCGACGCCGGGGAGTAAGCCGGAGAGAGGGACTCGGATACACACCTTGCAGGCACGCAAGAATCAACCACATCGTCTGACGACCGCGCCGCTACCGCCCGGCGAAGCGGGCCGTCTCGCGCTGCTCAGGCGGCTGCGCATCGCCGACGACTTCAAAGACCTGGTGCAACTGGCGGCGGAAGCCTGCGCCGCACCTCTGGCCTTCCTCAGTCTCGTCGAATCCGAGCACGTCCATTACACGTCACCTGTCGGCCTGGAGTTGCCGGCGACGCCACGCGACCAATCGTTCTGCGCTTGGACGATTCTCAAGCCGCAACTGTTCATCGTTCCCGACGCGACCAAAGATTCGCGCTTTGCCGACGCGCCGCACGTCGCCAACAATCCCGGCATTCGTTTTTATGCAGGCTTTCCTATATTGACCGACAGCGGCCATGCCATCGGCGCGCTTGCCGTTGCCGACCATAAGCCGCGCCACCTGAACGCCTCGCAGGCCACCGTGTTGCGCACCCTGGCATCGGCGATCATCGCCAAATGTCAACTGCGCCTCAAAGAAGCAGAAGTCGCGCAGTTGACTAAAAAGCATCAGAAAGCGGTCGACGAGTTGACCGCCAGCGAAGAGCGTTACCAGCTTGTCACCAGCAGCGCCAACGACGGCCTCTGGGACTGGAACCTCGCCACCAACGAGATGCAGTTCTGCCCGCGCTGGAAAGCCATGCTCGGCTACGACGAAGACGAAATCAGCAATCGCCCGGACGAATGGCTCAAGCGCGTTCACGCGGATGATGTCGAGGAGGTACAGACCGCCATCACCTCGCACCTGCTGCATGTGACGCCGCGCTTTCAAAGCGAACACCGCTTGCGCAACGCGGATGGCAGTTACCGATGGGTGCTGACACGCGGCCTGGCCATCTGGGATGCGCGGCGCGCCGTCTATCGCATGGCCGGTTCGCTGACAGACATCACCGAGCAGAAAGAAGCCGAGCAGCGCTTGCTGCACAATGCGTTTCACGATGTGCTGACAGGCTTGCCGAATCGCGCGCTATTCATGGACAGGTTGACACGCTCGCTGGAGCGCGCCCGCAGCAGCGATGACTATCTGTTCGCCGTCCTGTTTTTAGATCTCGACCGTTTCAAGGTCGTCAACGACAGCCTGGGCCATCAACTCGGTGATCAATTGCTGGTCGCCATCGCCCGCCGTCTCGAAGCCTGCCTGCGGCCCGGCGACATGGTGGCGCGCATGGGCGGCGATGAATTCGCCATCATTCTCGATCACCTCAAACAGATAGATGATGCGACGCAGGCCGCCGAGCGCGTTCACAAAGAGATGAGCCAGCCGTTCAATCTGAGCGGCCACGAAGTCTTCGCCTCGGTCAGCGTCGGCATCGCCCACAGCTTGACGCCTTATGACCAGGCCGAAGACTTTCTGCGCAACGCCGATACGGCGATGTATCGCGCCAAAGATCAGGGGCGCGGGCGCAGCGAATTATTCGACAAAGGCATGCATGCCAAGGCGGTGGCGCTGCTCGAATTGGAAACCGATCTGCGCCGCGCCATTCAGCGCGATGAGTTCCGCGTCTTCTATCAACCCATCGTCTCGCTCGAAGACTGGCGCATCGCCGGCTTTGAGGCGCTGATTCGCTGGGAGCATCCGCAGCAGGGCTTCATCTCGCCTATACAGTTCGTTCCGGTCGCCGAAGAGACAGGCTTGATCCTGCCCATCGGCGAATGGATCATGCGCCAGTCCTGCCGCCAACTGCACGATTGGCATCAACAGTTTCCCATCCAGCCGCCGCTGACCGTCAGCGTCAACCTGTCGGGCAAGCAGTTCATGCAGCCCGATCTCATCAAGGTGATCGAAGGCATACTGGTCGAGACCGGCCTCGACGCGGCCTCGCTGAAGATCGAAATCACCGAGAGCGCCATCATCGAAAGCATTGACACGGCGACAGAGATTCTGCGGCAACTGAAGTCGCTCGGCATACGCATTTCGCTCGACGATTTCGGCACAGGCTATTCGTCTTTGAGCTATCTGCACCGCTTCCCGATTGACACCTTGAAGATTGATCGCTCGTTTGTCTCGCGCATGCATCTGCCGAAGAATGCCGAGATCGTCCGCACCATCGTCAGCCTGGCGGTCAATCTCGGCATGGATGTGATTGCCGAAGGCGTCGAGTCGCGCGAGCAGATCATTCAGCTCACCGGCCTGGGCTGCCAGTACGTGCAAGGCTTTCTGCTGTCGAAGCCCGTCGACGGACAGGCGATGCAGGAGTTGATCGCGCAGACCCACCAGCAGGCCCTGAACCAACCAGTGGCGCCAATGGCTGAAGGGCTCGGCGATTCGGGCGATCTGACGAAGGCGTTGGCCGTCTTCCACGGCACAAAGGAATTGACTCCATCGATTGTCGTATCAAGCGGCGCATCAGAGACCTTCAGCTTCATCGAGTCTAACGAATCCACGCCGCGCGCCGTCGTCAAGCATCTCGCGGATGTCGTCACCTCCGTCGGCGGGATGAACGAGGAAATGCAGCGCGCCTACAGCGAATACACCTACACCACCAAGAGCAGCAACCGCCGCCGTACAGAGCGTTTCAAGCTCGCTATGCCGACGCGCGTCACCGGCTATGATAAGGCCAAAGGCAAGTGGGATGAGATGACGCAAACCATCAACATCAGCCGCACAGGCGTGCGCTTGCGCTTGCGCCATCGCCTGCAACACGGCAACGTCGTGCAGTTGATGCTGCCGTTGCCGGTGAAGCTGCGTAGTCACGGCTATTACGATTCGACTTACAAAGTCTACGCCATCGTCCGGCGCGTCGAGCCTGTGAAGGGCGGCGAGCAGGTGATCGGGCTTGAGTTCCTCAGCGCCGAACCGCCGTCGGGTTTCCTCGATAAGCCATGGGCGGTGTTCAATATGAAAAACTGGAAGGGCGCGGAGCGCCGCCGCGAGAAGCGCGTCGAGAAGCCTGAGATTGTCCGCATCGAATATCTCAATGAAGAGATGCGCACGGTCGGCGACGACACCGTGCTGACAGAGAATTACAGCCGGGGCGGCATGCGCGTGCGCTTGCAGGAAGCGCCGCCGGAATTTTTCGTCGTCCGCGCCTATGGGCCGGGCAACGCCGATTCGCGCATCGCCGTCGTCCGCAATCGCTATCTCGGCACGGATAACTGCGAACGCCTGTGCCTGAGCTACGTTGATCCACACGCGTCGCCGAGCGACTGATCCCGATGTTGGATGAATGCGTTTGCCATGTAGCGCAAGCGGTTAGCTTGCGCGAGTCGCTGCGCAAGCTAACCGC
>JBBWZK010000193.1:0-6260 GCA_039648975.1 Blastocatellia bacterium | reverse complement strand
GCCTGGGAGCGCGGGCGTCTCGCCCGCCTGGCCAGCGCAGGCGAGAATCTGCGGGCGAGACGCCCGCGCTCCCAGGCGGGAATAATGCTGCTGGTTTCTTGCATCTAGCCTGTAGCGGCTATAATGGAATTGACAGCGCATGGATATTCTCAGGCTCAACATCAATCAGGACGAGCCGCAAGCTTCTCTCAAAGAGATACACTTGCAGGTGGCGCTCATTGCGGCCTTTGCGGCGGTCACCGCCAGCCTGATCGCGCGTTTCGTTTTCGCTGCGCCGCTTGTGCCTGAATTGCTCGCGCAGTTCTTCTATGCGGTTGCGCCGATCTGGATGGTTGAACCAGCCGTTGCTTTGCTCGGCCCGTTTGCCAAGCATCTCGGTTTTCTCGGTTGCGTCGTTGTCTATTTGATCACCCTTACTGCCGCCGCCTATGCCTTCTTTCAATTTGCGCCGGCGTCAGCCTCTGCGATTGTGCGCCGCATAACGCTCGGCGCTTTCGTGTTGTTCGTTTATCTGATCACTTTGTTAATCATCATTCCACTTCTCGGCGGCGGCATCGCCGGGCAATATCTGCGGCAAGGCGTGCTTGCGACTTCGATGACTTTGCTGTTGACCTCTGCGGTCTACGGCGCAGCGCTGTTTTTTGGCGGGCGTGCCTATCTCGAACGCGACAATGCAAACGTGTCGCAAAGCAAACTGCTCAATCGCCGGCGTGTCGTGCGCAGCATCGGTTATGCCGTGCTTGCTGTCGGAGTTTACGATATAGCGCGCTCGCTGTTCGGTTCGTGGCTCAACAGCGGCGCTGGCCGTATGAAAGGCGGCAACGGCGAATTTCCCAACATTGATAGCCTTGCACTTGAAGTCACGCCCACCAAAGATTTCTATCTCGTCTCGAAAAATCCCTTTGACCCGGAGGTAGACGCTCCCCGTTGGCGGCTTGAGATCGCCGGCCTCGTCGAGACGCCGATGACCTTGACTTACGATGACATCAAATCGCTGCCCGCGATTGAGCAATACGCGACGCTCTGTTGCATCAGCAACGAAGTCGGCGGCGATCTGATCGGCAATGCCTTATGGCGCGGCGTGCGCTTGAAAGATTTATTACAGAAAGCCGGACTGAAGCCGGGCGTCGTCGACATCGCGCTGCGCGCCAGCGATGATTACACCGATTCGATTCCTCTGGAGCGTGCGATGCAGGACGGCACATTGCTGGTTTACGAGATGAACGGCGAACCCTTAACGCCGGCGCATGGCTATCCGCTGCGCTTGCTTGTGCCGGGCATCTATGGAATGAAGAACGTCAAATGGATCACGCGGCTTGAAGCGATTGATTACGATCTGAAAGGCTTCTGGCAGCGGCGCGGCTGGAATGACCGCGCTGAGTACAAAACTATGTCGCGCATAGATGCGCCCGCCGCGACAATCAAAGGTGAAACGAGCATCGCCGGCATTGCCTTTGCCGGTGATCGCGGCATCAGCAAGGTCGAAGTCTCGACCGATGGCGGCGCAACCTGGGAGCAAGCCGAGATCAAACCCGCCTTGTCGCCGTTCACCTGGGCATTGTGGCATAAATCTTGGACGCCGCAGCAAGCCGGCAAGCATCGTTTAGTCGTTCGCGCCACAGATGGTCGCGGCAATTTGCAGACGCCGCAATACGCGCCGCCCGCGCCGTCCGGCTCAACGGGCTATGATGCGAAGATCATCACCAGCGAGTAGAGATTTTTATAAGCATCACCCGACAATATTGAGTAGCACGTCGAGCGGGCGATGATGAAAGACGCGCGGCGCGTTCTCAAGCACTTCCTCAAGCGTCGTCACACCGCGCAAGGCTTTGACCATGCCGTCTTCCTGCATCGTACAGAGATCGCATGAATCGAGGCTGATCTGGCGAATCTCCTGCATCGTGCGCTTCAATAGAATGGCGTCGCGTATGTCGGCGTTCGGCACCAGCAATTCATAGATGCCGAGCCGCCCGCGATAGCCCGTGAAGTTGCATGCTGAGCAGCCTTTGCCGTTCACCAACTCGAAGCCTTTCATCTGCTCGCGGCGCAGGCCGAAGCGCCGCAAGACGCGATCTTCCGGTTCGTAAGGCTTGCGGCAATGCGCGCAAACCTGGCGCACCAATCGTTGCGCCAGGATCGCGCCAATCGTCGAAGCAATCAAAGACATCTCAATGTCCATGTTGATCAGGCGAACCAGCGCGCCCACCGAATCTTCTGTATGGAAAGTCGCAAACACTTTATGGCCGGTCAGTGCCGACTCCACCGCTACATCGGCGGAAAACTTGTCGCGGATTTCGCCGATGACGATGATGTCCGGGTCCTGGCGGACGATGGAACGCAGCGTGTCGTTGAATGTCAGACCGATCTTTTCGTTGATCGAGCATTGCGAGATGCCGTCAATCACGTACTCCACAGGGTCTTCGCAGGTGATAATCTTCACCGTCGGATCGTTGCAATGGTCTATCGAGCTATAGAGCGTCGTCGTTTTTCCTGAACCCGTCGGCCCGGTGATGAGCGTGATGCCCGAAGGCGAAGCGAGCACATCTTCGCTATAGAGGCGCAGGATGTTCGGCGCAAAGCCAAGCTCCTGCAAGCTGATGAGCGAGGCTTTGTTGAGAATTCGCAGCACGATGTTTTCGCCGAAGACCGTCGCATAGAAAGAGACGCGAATATCAATCTCCTGCTTCTCTGTCTTGACGAAGATGCGGCCATCCTGATGCTTGCGGCGCTCGGCGACATCGGCGTCGGCCAAAATCTTGATGCGCGAAATGATGCGCGGCGTGTAATCGCGCGGAAAATCCATCTTATGAACCAACACGCCGTCAATGCGGTAGCGCACGCGCAGCTTGTTGGCCATCGGCTCAAGGTGTACGTCGGATGCGCCTTCTTCAATGGCCGAGCGAATCAACTGATCGACCATTTGCACGACGCGGTCGTCATTCGTCTGCGGCTGGGTATCAATCGTGTGGTATTTGACTTTGTTGTAATCGGCGATGCCTGCATCTTTGCCTTGCTGCAACGCCTCAACGAGATCGAGCGTCTTCAAGATGACGGCACTGGTGGCCAGATGCAGCTTGACGCGTATGTTGAAAGTCCGCGTGACCTCTTCGATGAACGGTGTCGCGGTCGGATCGCTGACGAGCAGATGAATGAAGCCGTCTGTGATGCAGACTGGCAGACCGATTTGCCGGCGCAGATACTTGAGCGACATACGCCGCACGAGTTCGATATCAATCTGGCTGATGTCAGGTTCAAGCAGCGGCAGAGCGAACTTTTCGGCGAGCGCCTCGACGACGTGGCGCTCTTCGATCAAGCCCATTTCGATCAATACTTCGCCGAGCCGTTTGCCTTTTGGGCCGCTCTTGCGCTGCACCTCGCGGGCTGCCATCACATCCTGTTGAGTGACGAGCTTGCGGGCCACGAAGATGTCGCCGATGCTCAGGCTGCTGCGATGGCGGCGGACGAAATCATCAAGGCGCGTCTCGCTGACCCAGTTCATTTCGAGCAGCACGTCACTTAAAGACTTCTGGCCGGCGAGTTGTTCCTGAATGCGCCGCGCCCGCGTCAGTTGATCTTTAGTAACTAATCCTTCGTTGAGGAGTGCGGATTCGATTCCGTTATCGAGTGAAAACTGTAGCATCACCTCTCCCGGCTTGACGATTTCGAATTTCCGATTTCGAATTTTGGATTCGCACACCAATGCGATGAGTGGCAAAACCAATATCCTAAAGCAAGTGGCAGCGTCCGGGGACAGGGGATGTTGGATGTCGAAGGCCGTCCGGAAGTCCCGCAGGGACGCAATGTGGACATTGCGCTCCTGACGGAGCTTGAAGAACAAACTAACTGGTTGACTATAAACATTATGCTCCTAACGGAGCTTTCTTCTCAGACTGTCTCTTGAACCTTGGTCGATGTAGCAATGCGAAATCCACAATCCAACATTGAAGTGACAGCGGTGAAATGATAAATGATGGAGTGTGAAAAATCAGCAGTAATCTTTGAGGTGAAATTGAAAGCGATCCTCCTGGCATTTCCCTTCAGCCTGGCGATGACGACAATGATGATGCAGGAGCCCGCCCGCACATGATATAAACCATGAGCCTTCAAGAAAGGAACCCTATGCTCGCTACCAATCCGAGTCAGAAAATCAGCTTGCGCTTCATCAGCCACTTTGCGCTGGTCAGTTTCCTAATCGGCATATTCTTATTCAATCTGCCGGTGCCCGTCGTCTTCAGGTCGCAAGCGCAAACGAGCGCGCCGCCGATTGAAACCGGCAAGTTTCGCCTGCACAAATTTCAACAGGCCATTGGTGAAGAGAGTTACGAAATCACGCGCGATGGCGACGCGCTGCTGATGAAGAGCGAATTCAAGTTCACGGATCGCGGCTCGCCTGTGCCGCTCACGACCTCACTGCGCACGCGGCAAGACCTGACGCCACTGGAGTATGAGATCAAAGGCAAAACCTCGCGTCTCTCCGAGATTGACACGGCTATCGAAGTCAATGGCAATACGGCGAAGATTCGCGAAGGCAAGCAGACGCGCGAAGCCGAAGCGGCTGATCGCTTCTTCACCATCAGCGGCTATGCGCCGGTTTCTGTGCAGATGATGATGATTCGCTACTGGTCGAGCAAAGGCGGCCAAGGCATGCTCAAAACGCTGCCGGATGGCGACGTGGCTATCGAACAGCGCGGCAAAGACACGATTGAAGTGGACGGCAAGCGCGTCGAGTTGGATCGTTACAGCGTCAGCGGCGTCATCTGGGGCCGTGAATCTTTGTGGTTCGATTCAGCCAAGAATCTGATTGCTGCGGTTTGTGTAGACGCCGAGTTCGATCACTTCGAGGCCATTCGCGAGGGCTATGAAGCGGCGCTCAATGTCTTTGTGGCAAAGGCGGCAGATGACGGCATGGCGGCGCTCTTCGCGTTGTCCAATCGTCTCAGCCCGAAACGTAAAGGCGCGCTAGCCATCACCGGCGCGACCTTGATTGATGGCACGGGAGCGGCTCCAGTGGCCGATTCCGCGGTTGTCGTCGAAGGCGACCGCATCATCGCCGCAGGGCCGCGCGCCAAAGTAAGGATACCGAAAGGCGCGACGGTCATTGACGGGCGCGGCAAAACCTTGCTGCCCGGACTCTGGGACATGCACGCGCATTACGAGCAGGTCGAATGGGGGCCGATTTATCTGGCGGCAGGCGTGACCACGGTGCGCGATGTCGGCAACGAGTTTGAATTTATCAAAGCCGTGCGTGATGCCATCAAAGCGGGGCGCGGGCTGGGGCCGCGAATGTTGCTTGCCGGCATCATTGACGGCGACAGCCCCATGGCGCTTGGCGTGGTTCGCGCCAATAATGCAGAACAGGCGCGCGAAGTCGTCACGCGCTATAAAAACGCCGGCTTTGATCAGATCAAAGTTTATAGTTCCGTGAAGCCCGACGTCTTGAAAGCGATTTGTGAAGAAGCTCACAAACAGGGCCTCACGGTCACCGGCCACATACCGAATGGCATGAACGCCGTGCAGGGAGTCGAAGCCGGAATGGATCAGATCAATCACATACAGTACCTGCCGCCTGTGCTGATGGCGAAAGATCAGAAGCGCGGAACCCCGATCAACTTCGATTCGCCGGAAGCCCAGAAGCCTATTCAATTCTTCAAGGATCATCATACAGTGGTTGATCCGACAATGGCGTTGATGGAACTCATCTTGCACACTTCAGACGTGCCTGTGGCAACGTTCGAGCCGGGAGTTGCGAAAGTAGCGCGCGAGCTTGCGGGGCCGCTCAACAACACGGGCCAGCCTGTTGTGGCAGCCAAGCAGGCAAAGGCAACTTTAGATATATGGTTTTCGACGATCAGCGCGCTGCATCGCGCCGGCATCACGATTATCGCCGGCACAGACCAGGCCGTGCCCGGCCACAGCCTGCACCGCGAGATCGAGCTATACGCGAAAGCCGGCTTCACGCCGATGGAAGCAATTCAAGCAGCCACCCTCGTCCCTGCTCGTGTGATGGGGCTCGATAAAGAAGTCGGCACGGTCGAAGCTGGCAAGCGCGCCGATTTAATTCTCATTGAAGGCAACCCGCTCGAATCCATCAGCAACATTCGCAACGTAAGGTGGGTTGTCGCCGCCGGGCGTATGTTTAATCCTGCCGATCTCTGGCAGAGCGTCGGCTTCAAACCTTAGATGTAGCGCAATCTGACAGATTGCGCAGTGACGGGCGCAAGCTGACAGATTGCGCTACATCAGAGTCAGTTAATATGAAG
>JBBWZK010000088.1:0-8209 GCA_039648975.1 Blastocatellia bacterium | reverse complement strand
TAGACGGTGATAAATGCTTTTTTCTTCCCTCTGGATTTTAATGCGTTTTTCAAATGGGTTTGCCATGTCGCGCAAGCGGTTAGCTTGCGCCCAATACTGCGCAAGCTAACCGCTTGCGCTACATTCAATTGAAAACCGCTCTAATCATTGGCGGTCGACTTTTCTCGCCATGCATCGTATGCGGCGATGAACTGCGGGTCACGCCGGCGGAGCTTGTCGTAATCAATCTTCTTGCTGCGCGTCATCAGCTTGAAGGCGAATGGCAGCGGATCGAGCAGCATGTCTTCGTCGGCGTTCTCGAACATGGACAGGCTTGCAAAGGCGGCATCCTGATAGGCGTCAATCACCGGCTTGCGAAGGCGTTGAAACTCGGCGAGCGCCGACGCCACATCGCCGCCTTCAGCGAAACAGCGCGCCAGCGCGATGGCGTCTTCGAGCGCCAGCTTGGTGCCAGAGCCTATGGAAAAATGCGCCGTGTGCAGCGCATCGCCGAGCAGCACCACATGGCGATGATGCCACTCGCGGTTTTTGATTAAAGGAAAATTGAGCCAGCGCACAAAGTTATTCGCCAGCAACGCATGGCCGTTCAGGTCTTTCTTGAATACCTCGGCGAGATAGGTGCAGGTCTCGGCTTCGCTCATGTTTTCAAAGCCAGCGCTCGTCCAGGTTGCTTCGTTGCATTCGACGATGAAGGTGCTGGTTGTATCGTTGAACTTGTACGAGTGGGCGATAAACAATCCGCCGCCGTGTTCACGAAATGTCAGCGTCAGGCCGTGAAAGAGTTGATGGGTGCCGAGCCAGATGTATTTGTTCCTGCGCCAGTCGATGGTTGGCTGAAAGGCTTCGCTATGCGCGCGGCGCACCAGGCTGTTAGCGCCGTCCGCGCCGACCAGCAGATCGCACGCCTCAATAGACGCAATATCAGTGATGTTGGTGTGAAAGCGCAACTCGACGCCCAAGGCGCGGCAACGTGCTTGCAGGATATTAAGGAAGGCGAGGCGGGCGATGCCTGAGAAACGATTGCCGCGAATCGTCACCTTCTGATCTTGATGAACCACGTCGACGTTATCCCAGGTCTGGCAGGCGCGCATAATCTCATTGAACGAAGGCTCATCATGGTCTTTCAGGTAAGAGAACGTCTGATCGGAAAAGACGATGCCCCAGCCGAAGGTATCGTTCGGGCCATCGCGCTCAATGATCGTGATGTCGTGCGACGGGTCGAGCCGCTTCATTAGAATGGCAAAGTAGAGCCCGGCGGGGCCACCGCCGAGAATGTTGATCTTCATACGTGCAATCCTCAACCGTTGAGATTAGCCGCAAGACCGGCAATCAGCAACATCTTGGAAATGATGACTGATGAATGATGACTGATGAACGGGGGAAATGGCGGCAGTAGGGATCGCATAATGTTGGCTGGAGTCATCAGCCCCGTCGGGGCGAAATGTTTATAGAACCGTGTGGCCAAAAGAAGCTCAAGCTCTGTTAGGAGCGTAATGTTGACATTGCGCCCCTACGGGGCTTGGGCGATCTCTGACGCTTTGAACTATAAACATTGCGTCCCTACGGGACTGGTGTTGAGCCGAGAGCGTGATGTTCCAGCAATTGTTGTTTGCTTCGTGCCAGCGTTTGCAAACGGCAGTTTCGCAAGGCGCGCTTTATACTTGGCTATCACTTTGTTACGATTTCGCCCGTCAAGCGCCGCGCAATTTTTTCGGGCGCGCTAACCGCTTGCCGATGATTTGTCTCATGACAGATGAGAGGTCTCTTCCAAAGTAATTCAGGTGCGAAAGGAAAATCGCAAACGATGAGTTCTGAGCAAACCACGGCAGCGCCTTCAGCCGTCCACAGGTCACGCGAAACCATCATCAGAGTCGAAGGGCTGGAGAAGCAATATCCGCGTAGCCCTGTCAAAGCGGTCAACGGCATCAGCTATCTGGTGGGACGCGGCGAAGTCTTCGGCCTGCTCGGCCCG
The DNA here is from genome assembly GCA_039648975.1 of Blastocatellia bacterium. Taxonomy (GTDB): domain Bacteria; phylum Acidobacteriota; class Blastocatellia; order UBA7656; family UBA7656; genus DATENM01. Next base: position 6,237 of record JBBWZK010000088.1, on the reverse strand, counting down.
AACGGCGCGGGCAAGACGACGACCATTGGCGTGCTGACGACGCGCGTGCTGCCGACGGGCGGGCAGGCGATCATCGCCGGTGTCGATGTCGTTGCCGATCCGGTTAGCGTGAAACCTTACATTGCCGTCGTGCCGCAGCGCAATAACCTCGACCGCTCGCTGACGGCGATTGAGAACCTGACGTTTCATGCCGCTTACTTCGGCATCCCGCGCCACGAGCGCACGCGCCGCGCCATGGAGTTGCTCAAACAGTTCGGACTCGGCGAGCGCGCCAATGATAAAGTCGATAAGTACAGCGGCGGCATGGCGCAGCGCCTGTTGATCGCGCGCGCCTTGATGCATTCGCCGCAGGTCTTGTTTCTGGATGAGCCGACGACAGGTCTCGATCCGCAGGCCCGCCTGTTTTTGTGGGAAATGATCCAAACGCTCAACCAGCATGGATTGACTGTGTTTCTGACGACGCACGACATGGAAGAAGCTGAAAAGCTCTGCCATCGCGTCGCCATCATGGATCACGGTAAAATCCTGGCGCTCGATACGCCGGCGAATTTGAGCAAGCTGGTGCCCGCAGGGACGCGCGTCGAACTGCGCGTTCATTACAACGCCCTGCTCAACGAAGAAAAGAAAGCCGCCCTACTGGCCGCCGTGCGCGCCCTTGACAGCGTCACCGGAGCCGAGTGGACGACGGCGCGTGCGCCAGCCGGCAGCAACACGGGCGGGCCGCCGCCCTGGGTGCTGGCCATGATGGCCGGCGGGCAGGGCAAGCCTGCAAGCCCTGCGGGTGCGATGCCGCCGATAGCGCCGGTTGCTGATGAAGATCCGATGCTGCGGCTTTACGCCGAGCGCGGCGGCGACGTGGCGGTGAAGGCGGCGCAGATTATCCTCAACGCCGGGCTTGAACTGGCCGACCTGCACCTGGCGCAGCCGAGCCTCGAAGACGTATTCATTCACTTAACTGGAAAGGGGCTGAGAGATTGAGCGCAACGACTTTACCGATGACGCAATTTGCCACGCAAGGGCGGACGCGCATGATGGCGACGGCGTTTACACAACTGCTCTGGCGCGATGTGTGGGTTACCTTACGAACCTGGCCGACGTTTCTGGCCATGACCTTGTTGCAGCCGATCTTCCTTCTATTTACTTTCGGACGGCTGCTGCCGATGCTCGGCCAGGCGAACACCGGCTACGGCGTGCTCTTTCTGCCGGGCATCATCTCGTTCACCACTGTGTTGACGGCGATGCAGGCCGTGTCGATGCCGCTGGTGATCGAGTTCGGTTATACGAAAGAGATCGAAGACCGCTTGCTGTCGCCGCTGCCGGTGTGGATGGTGGCGGTGCAGAAGATGATCTTCGCGGCGATTCGCGCCTTGGTGGCGGCGGCGATGGTCGTGCCGCTCGGGCGGCTGATTCTGGGGAGCGCCTTTCAGATCAGCCTGGAGCGCTGGTGGCTGCTCGTCATCGTCGCCGTGCTGGGCTCGCTGTGTGGCGCGGCGCTGGGGTTGGTGATGGGAACCAGCGTACAGCCGGCGCAGATCGGCTTGATATTTACAGTCGTCCTGACGCCGATGTTGTTCACGGGCTGCATCTACTTCCCCTGGGCAATGCTGGGCAACGTCCGCTGGTTTCAGGTGATCACCTGCATCAATCCCATCACCTATGCGAGCGAAGGCTTTCGCGCTGCGCTGGTGCCGGCGATGCCGCATATGTCTATCTGGTTGATCATCCTCGGCCAGTTGGTCTTCCTGTTGCTGTTCGGCTATTTCGGCCTGCGCGGCTTCCTGCGCAAAGCGATTGATTGAAGCAACTGAAGCCAACGCCACCTTGTGCTGCGGATAAGCCGCAGCGTTAGACGCGGAGACCTCGCTTGCCGGCTTTCGCCGAATAGCGTAAATTGAGATGGATTGCAAAAGAGGCTTGGTATTATGGAAACAGTTACGGTTTCATCAGACTTTCAAGTTGAGATTCCTCGCGCGGCGCGTGAGTCACTAGGCATTCAACCGGGTCAGAAGATTCAATTTCTACTGTATCACGACAGAATCGAGTTTATCCCGGTTAAACCTATAAGCCAGATGCGAGGATTTCTACAAGGCATTGATACGACTATAGAACGAGAAAATGATCGCCTATGAATGTCGTTGATTCTTCGGGATGGCTCGAATACTTCGCCAATGGGCCTAACGCAGATTTCTTTGCTCCCGCCATTGAAGATACCGGCAATCTCATCATCCCCTCAATCAGCATTTTTGAAGTATTTAAGCGTGTGTTGCAACAGCGAGGTGAAAGCGATGCGCTCCAAGTTGCGGCACTCATGCAGCAGGGTCAAGTAAGCAATCTTGATGTGAAGATTGCCTTGGAAGCTGCAAAGCTCAGTGATGATTACAAGCTGCCATTAGCTGACAGTGTGATCCTGGCAACCGCTCAGACGTATCATGCTGTTTTATGGACACAGGATGTGGATTTCAATGGCTTGCCAGGCGTGCAATATAAGCCGAAGCGTGCAGCCCCGTAACCTGCCGCGCTCTTGATGCGAATATGAAAACCCGATCATTCTGTTCGCGATCCCCAAACCAACTAACCGATTTTGCAACCGCGCACAAAAATCAGTAGACTGTGCTGGCATTTGTTCTCAGTGGATCAAGATAATCAATACTCAGGTGAAACGATAATGAAGAACCACTCACTGGCTCGCTTTATAATGACTGTTTTGCTGTTGCTGGCGGCTGCCGCGACAGGGGCCAATGCCCAGGTCAAGCCGGGCCGCGCGCCCAACCAGCCGGTTGACGAAGAATACACTCGGAAGATTCGCGAATACACGACCGAGCCGTTTTTTCTGTCGCCGCTGGTCGATTATTTGCCTGCTTCGACGACTGTGCCGACGCCGAAAGCCGTGCTCGGCGATGTCGCCGGCGCGCCGGGCAAATTGCCTTATTCGCACGAAGTCTATCGCTACATGCGTATGCTCGAAAAAGCCAGCCCACGCGTCAAGGTCTTCTCCATCGGCACGACCGAAGAAGGCCGCGAGATGATCGCCGTCGCCGTCGCCTCTGAAAAAAATCTGGCGCAGCTTGAAGCGAATCGCGCGCGCTTGGCCAGGCTCGCCGACCCGCGCACCAATCAAATGAATGACGACGAAGCCGACCGCCTGGTCGCCGAATCGTTGCCGGTTTACTACATCACCGGCACGATTCATTCGCCGGAAACCGGCGCGCCGACCGCCTTGATGGAACTCGCCGATCGCCTCGCGGTGGATGAGAGCCCGTATGTCAAAGCGATACGCGACGGCGTGATTACCTTGATCACGCCCATCGTCGAAGTGGACGGGCGCGACCGTCAGGTTGACGTTTACAACTGGCATCTGGCGCATCCGAAAGACAACTGGCCGTCGCTCATCTACTGGGGCCACTACGTCGCGCACGACAATAACCGCGACGCGATGGGCATGACCTTGAAGCTGACGCAGAACGTTTTGAAGACGTTTACGGGCTGGAAAGCGCAGGTGCTGCACGACCTGCACGAGTCTGTGCCATATCTCTATGACAACACGGTTGGTGATGGGCCTTACAATGCGTGGCTCGATCCTATACTCACAGACGAGTGGCAATTGATGGGCTGGAACAACGTCAGCGAGATGACCAAGTTCGGCATGCCCGGCGTCTTCACGCACGGCACCTTCGATACATGGTCGCCGGGTTATTTGATGTTCATCGCCGCGACGCACAACGGCATCAGCCGGCTCTATGAGACGTTCGGCAACGGCGGCGCGGACACCGTCGAGCGCACCCTGTCGCCGCAGGAGACGGCGCGCACGTGGTACAGACAGAACCCGCCGCTGCCGCGCGTCCGCTGGTCGCAACGCAACAACAACAACTATGAGCAGACTGGACTGCTGACCTCGCTCGCCTACTTCAACGCCAATGCCAAACTGTTTCTCAAGAATTTCTACTTGAAGAGCAAACGCTCGATTGAAAAGCCGCGCACCTCCGGCCCTGCCGGATACGTCTTGCCGGCGGATGATCCGCGACCCGGAGCGCAGGCGGAATTGTTGCGCACCTTACAAATACAGGGCTGCGAGATTTCGCGCGCCACTGCGGAATTCACCGTGACCGTTAAGAAGAAGAAAGCCGCCGCGCCGCAGGCGAGTGCTAATGGCGCACCGCAGAAAGAGAGCGGCGCAGCGCCGAAAGAGAATACCGAGACGCGGCAGTTCCCTGCGGGCAGCTACATCGTGCGCATGGATCAGCCGTACAGTCGCATCGCCGACGCGCTGCTGGATTATCAGTACTGGTCGCCGAGCGATCCGCAGAAGGATGTCTATGACGACACAGGCTGGACATTCGGCGAAGTCGCCAACGTGCAGGTCGTGCGCGTCACCGACGCCAGCTTGCTCAACGCGCCGATGGAGTCCATCAAAACGGAAGTCCGCGCGCCGGGCGGCATCAACGGCAGCGGTTCGATCTTCATCATCAATCACAATACGGATACACGGCTTGCGACGCTGCGCTATCGTTTCAAAGAGGCGAAGGTCGAGGTCAGCGAAGAAGCCTTCGAGCTTGAAGGGCGCAAGTTCAATCGCGGCTCGTTCATCTATCGCAACGTGTCGCGTAACGAGCTTGAAGCGGCAGCCCGCGAGCTTGGCTTGACGGTTTATGCCGCCGACGCTGCGCCATCAGTGAAAACGCATGCGGTGAAAACGCCGCGCATTGCCGTCATGCATACGTGGCTGGCGACGCAGGATGAAGGCTGGTGGCGGCAGGCCCTTGATCAAGTGAAGGTTCCTTACGATTACATCAGCACGCAGACCGCCGCGCGAACGGCGGACTTGAATGCAAAGTATGACGTGATCATCTTCGCGCCGGTCGGCAGCGGTAACCCGCAACTTATCGTTGACGGTATGCCGATGACCGGCAATGCGCTGCCGTGGAAGACGACCGATGTGACGCCGAACATCGGCAAGATTGATTCGACGGATGATATGCGACCGGGACTCGGCTGGACGGGGCTAGCGAACCTGCAAGCCTTCGTGCGCAAAGGCGGGTTGTTGAGTACGGCGATGGACCCGTCGAACTTTGCCATACACTTCGGCTTCACGCCGGGCGTGACGGTGCAGCCGGCGCAGCGGCTGCGTGTGACAGGCAGCATCCTGCGCTCGAAGTTTATTGACGCGGCAAGCCCGATTGCTTACGGCTACGGTGAGAACTTGAGCCTCTATTGCTATGAAGGGCCGATCTTCAACTTGAGCAATATCAATGGCGGTCGCGGTCGGCGTCGTGCGTCAGAAGATCGTGATCGCCCGACCGGGCGCGGCACGGTTGACGACCCCGACACGCCGCAAGATCGTGCGGCTGCCGAAACGCCCGAAGAGCCGCGCGCCGAAGTATGGCAAGCCTTACCCATCTCTGATGAGCAGCGGCGCAACGGTCGCTTCATCATTCCGCCTGGGTCCAGGCCCCGCGTGATCTTGCGCTATGGCGACGCCAAAGACTTGCTGGTGTCGGGCCTGCTCGATGGCGGCGGCGAGATCGCTCAACACGCCGCAGTGATCGACGTGCCGATGGCCGGCGGCCACGTCGTCTTGTTCTCGAATAATCCCATCTGGCGCGGCGAAACCCAGGGCAGTTATTTCCTTGTCTTCAACGCCATTTTGAACTTCGACCAGTTGAACGCGGGCCGCAAGCTAGATGAGAAGTGACAAGTGACAAGTGACGAGTGACAAGAAAGAGATGAGTAGCGAGTGAGGGCATGCCGCATTCAATGCGGCGCTCTTGCTCCCTCCTTGTCACTTGTTACTGTTCACTTGTTACTTTCCTATTTCAGCAGTGAACGTGGCCGAGCAGCCAGTACACAAGGATGAAGATGAGAATAGTGGAAAACAGCCCGCCGCCGAGCTTCCAGGAAATCAAACCGGCGAGACAACCGCGTGCAGGACCTTCCATGAAGGTTTCCTCCAGCAATGATTTCAAAAATCACAAGAGACCCGCGGTCTCTCAGGCACTTGATGTGCCATGTCGCATCCGTCGCATTTTCCGGCCATTAACCTAATGTACGAGGCGTTGCTCGTCTCAAATCAAAACGAAGGACAGGCGTGAAGCATAAGAAGCGTACAACGGCGCTGCGAGTTTAGGGCTCTCTATAGCGGTTTTCAAATCGGTTTAGCATGTAGGGGCGACCCTGCGGTGGTCGCCCCAGTGTAGGCAAGCGCAGTCTGGGGAGGCCACCGCAGGGCCTCCCCTACATGAT
>JBBWZK010000085.1:0-11211 GCA_039648975.1 Blastocatellia bacterium | reverse complement strand
GAAGAGATCGCCGTCCACGAAGCCAACAAGCTCGGCATCACGACCGTCGCCATCGTCGATACGAACTGCAATCCTGATGGCATTGATTACATCGTGCCGGGCAACGATGACGCGTTGCGCGCCGTGCGTTTGTTTGCGGCGAAGATGGCCGACGCCATCGTCGAAGGCCAGCAAATGCTCAAAGAGGGCGCGGCGGACGGCAGCGAAGCCGGTGAGAGCGCGGCGGGCGATGGCGCGGAAGCCGCGCCGAGCGCACGGCCTGAGCGCGGCGAGCGTGGTGAACGCGGCGAGCGTCGCGGACGTGGCGGCAGAGGCGGCGAACGCCGTGGCGGACGCCGCACGACTTATGTGCCTCCTGGAGCGCCGCCGATTCCCGAAGCTCTGTCGCCCGTGCCACCGCAGACCGGCGCGGCAGCGCCTTCGGGCACACAGGCTGCCGCCACCGTGACGCAGAACGACGTGCAAGTGTCGCAGCCAGGGCATCGCGGCCATCACGAATCGGTTGACGGCGAGCGTGAAAGCGTCCCGGCAAAGACCGTGCCGGCTGCCGAACACGTGCCGGGCGCATCGGCGCGCGAAGACGCGCCCGTAGCGACCGACCGCGAAGCCGGCGCGCAGTTACCGCCCGACCAGGGCGCTGGCAAAGCCGAAACCGCAGAGTAAGGCAGAGGCGACGCGGTGACGCGGTGACGCGGCGACGTGGCGACAGGTTCAGTAAAGCAATCTGTCTACGTGTCTCCCCTTCGCTGCGTTCCCGTGTTGCGTCGGCCTTTTTCATTATCAAAGAGGAGAGTCAGGTAGTAATGTCAAACGCGATTTCAGCATCAGCGATTAAAGCCCTCAGAGAGAAGACCGGCGCAGGCATGATGGAATGCAAAGCGGCGCTCACAGAGGCTGAGGGCATGGAAGAGAAAGCCATCGAGATTCTGCGCAAGCGCGGTCAGGCGACGGCGGCCAAGAAATCGGGCCGCATCACCGCCGAAGGTCTGGTCGATGCTTACATCCACGCCGGCGGCAAGATCGGCGTGCTCGTCGAAGTCAACTGCGAATCCGATTTCGTCGCGCGCACGGACGATTTTCGCGGCTTCGTTCATGATCTGGCGATGCACATTGCCGCCAGCGAACCGCGCTACATGGTCAAAGAAGAAGTCCCGGCAGAGGTGCTTGATAAGGAGCGCGAGATCGCGCTTGATCAGGCCCGGCAGGATCCCAAGAATGCCAGCAAGCCGCCGCAGGTGCTTGATAAGATCGTCGAGGGCCGCCTGAATAAGTTCTATCAGGAAGTTGTGTTGATGGAGCAGCCGTTCGTCAAAGATCAGAACATGACGATTGGCCAACTGGTCACGGGGATGACCGGCAAGACCGGCGAGAACGTCAAGGTGCGCCGCTTCATCCGCTTCAAGATGGGCGAGGGGATCGAAAAACGCAGCGCCGACCTCGGTGCAGAGGTGCAGGAACTGCTCGGCAATCAGTAACCGGCAAAAAGCCTCTCGTCAAGAGAGGCTTTTTTATTAGCCGGAATCGCGCCGCATGGAGTTCCATGCCGCAACGGTTGATTCAACGGTTCGATTGAAAAGTGATCTATGTCATCAGAACGCAAACCCGTCTACAAACGCATCCTCTTGAAGCTGTCGGGCGAAGCCCTGATGGGCGGGCAAGGCTATGGCATTGACCCGACGACGATTACGCGCATTGCCAAAGAGATTACCGATGTCCGCGATCTCGGCGTCGAGATCGCCATCGTCGTCGGCGGCGGCAACATCTTTCGCGGCGTGGCGCTGTCGGCCAAAGGCATGGATCGCGCCTCTGCCGATTACATGGGCATGCTGGCGACGGCCATTAACGCGCTCGCTTTGCAGGACGCTCTCGAAAAGCAGGGCGCTTTCACGCGCGTCATGTCGGCACTAGAGATGAACAAGATCGCCGAGCCGTTCATACGCCGCCGCGCCATCCGCCACGTCGAGAAAGGCCGCATCGTCATCTTTGCCGCCGGCACAGGCAATCCCTACTTTACGACCGATTCGGCGGCGGCACTGCGGGCCCTGGAGATTCGCGCCGACGCCATTTTGAAAGCCACTAAAGTCGAAGGCATTTATACCGCCGATCCGACGATAGATGCAACCGCCACCATGTTCGACCACCTCACCTATATGGACGTGATTCAGCGCGATCTGAAGGTCATGGACACCTCGGCCATCAGCCTGGTGCGCGAGCGCAATGTGCCTATACATGTGTTCAATCTCTATAAAGAAGGCAACATCGCCCGCGTCGTCTGCGGCGAAAAAATCGGCACCGTCGTGCGCAACGAACTGCCGAGCGAGTTGGCCGGACAGTCGGGAGCACCAGCTTAATTTTAGATTTTAGATTTTGGATTTTGGATTAGCTCAAGCCGAGCGAGGCTGACCGCTGCGATGGAAGCTTGAGTATAAATTTGGATGAATAGCGCATCGCCGCTTTTACAACGATTCCGGCATAATCTAAAATCTAAAATCTAAAATCCAAAATCGGAAGGTGATTGAATGGAGATCAAAGACATCATCAACGACGCGCGCCGCCGCATGGATTCGGCAGTTGAAGATGCGCGCAAGAAACTTGCCGCCGTGCGCACGGGCCGTGCTTCGGTGAGCCTGCTCGACAATGTGCATGTCGAATACTACGGCACAGAGATGCCGCTCAATCAGGTGGCGACGATTCACGCGCCGGAACCGACGCTGATCACCCTGCAGCCATTCGACCCGACGCAGCTTGGCCCGATTGAGAAGGCCATCCGCGCTTCCGAGCTTGGGCTGAATCCGTCGAATGACGGCAAGCTCATCCGCGTGCCGATCCCGCCGCTTACCGAAGAACGCCGCCGGCAGATGGTCAAGGTGGTTCACGATGTCGCCGAAGATCATCGCACAGCCATACGCAACGTCCGCCGCGATGCCAACGATCATCTCAAGAAATTGCTCAAGGAGAAGGGCGTCTCCGAAGACCAGGAGAAAGACGGTCTTGACCAGGTGCAGAAGCTGACCGATCAGCACATTGCCAGAATCAACGAGGCATCCGAGCATAAAGAAAAAGAAGTGATGACCGTTTAGATCGGCTTGCGATAGCGTGTACGGCAGGCGACGCAATTTGGAGTGCGGCGACTTGTCGCCGCTTTGGTGAATGCCAAGGACGCAAAGCGGCGACAAGTCACCGCACTCCATAACCGCACGGCCAAGGCGCGCTCCTCTTTCTCCTACACGGATGTGGAAACAGGTATAAACGGCGGCGGTATGCGCATCCCAGACGCCCTGGCCACAAAAAGAAAAGAGCCTGAAACAGGCTCCGAGGATGTCTGAATTATAACTGGCCAAGAGGCTCAGGGGGGCGTCCACTTCCCCCTGAATCCAACTACTCCCAAATCAATGAACGTACTATACAACAGAATTCCCTGAAATAATCATTGCAATTCGCTTGCGCTTCTTTCGAGAACGCCAGACTAAATAAAACGGCATGAGAAAGGGAGTGCGGCAGCATATGGAGTGCTTTGACTTGTCGCCGCTTTTAGGCTTGGCGAGGAGGCCAAGCGGTGACAACTCACCGCACTCCATATAAGCGAGTCTGCCATTCCCTTGCTCTCTGATTTAGGTGCTCGCCACTTGGCGCTGGCGGCGACGATAGGCGGTGAAGCCGAACCATAGACCGTAAAACAGCCCCAACAGCGCCAGCGCCAGCGCGGCGGCGAGCCCGGTTGATTCAATCACCTTGCGCGCCACGATGAAGAAGTCAATGCTGAGTCCAAGCGCCAACGGGACCATCGCCGCTAGCAATATGCGACTGGCGTAGCGGTGAAAGTGTTCGGTCTCTTCGCCGCGTTCGGCAATGCGATGATAGGCCGCCGGCGTCATCAGCAGCACGATGCTCAAGGCCACCAGAGAGAGCGCCGCGAAATGCAGGTATTTTGACGAGTCGGGCAGTTTATCGAAACTCTCCATCAGAAAAACGATGAACTGGAAACCCAGCAAAGTCTGCGCGCCCGGCAGCACGACACGCGCTTCCGTCAGCACGTGTTTAATTTTGTCTTTGATCTTCGTGCCGCCGCTGCTCTTTTGTGGCTCTTGTTTTTCCATCTCCTGCTTCTCCTTTGCTACAGGTTGGTGCGCGAGCTTGTGCATCATCTCGATGCCGTACCAGAAAAAGAGCGCCACCAGCGTCATCAACAAGCCCGCGACCACTGCCAGCGTCTGAGCCATCAGTTTTTCAGCAGCGACAAACATATCTATGCCGAAGCCGAGGGCGAAGGGCAGCAAGGCAATCTCAGCGATGCCGGTGGTGAAACGGTGTATGCGCGAATTGTCTTCGCCGCGTTCGACGATTTGATGATAAGCGCCCGGAGCCATCAGCAAGCCGACGGCAATCGTCATCAATCCGAGCCCGCCGAGCTTCAGATAGCGCGCGTGCTCAGGCAGCGTCTCGAAGCCTTTTTCAAAGACCGAGCGGAACTGAAAGCCGAGCAGCACCTGTGAGCCGAGAATCAGCATGCGCGTTTCGTCGAGGGCGTTCTGTACTTTGTCTTTGATCTGCGCCATGACTCTTCGGCGATCAAGCTGAAGTGATGATCGAATTATTTTGCGCCGAGCGGGAGAGGTTCGGAAGAGGCTGGCATCAGCCGCGCCGCGCTCGTCTCAGCGCACAGCGCGCCCACAGCAAAATTATATGGCTATAGATGAAGGGCTGTCTATAACTCAGCGGGCTTCACGCGGCGGGCTGAATGCGTATGCGTCGCTCTGTGTCGGACACATACTCGATCCAGACTCGGATTGCGCCTGCCGGCACATCGTCTAAGCGTTCGGCCCACTCGATGACAGCAACCGCCTGGTCGTCGGCGAAGATTTCTTCGAGACCAAGCTCGCGGCACGCGCCCCTGTCGAGCCTGTAGAGGTCTATGTGATAAAGCCGCCGCCGACCCGCGTACTCGTTGATCAGCGTGAATGACGGACTGGTGACTTCCGCTGGATCAATCTCAAGCCCGGCAGCCAGTCCTTTGGCAAAAACGGTCTTGCCTGCGCCGAGATCGCCGCTCAACAGAAAGACGGTGCGCGTATTAAGTTGCGCGCCAATGTGCGCGGCCAGATCGAAGGTCGCTGCCGCCGAGTGCGTGATGAATTCGCCGTTGATCATCGGCTCGGTTTGTGGTGATGTTTCCTGTGTCACGTTGATTCGTTTATCGCGGTTCAAGCCGTTCTGCTTGCCCGCCGACCCGTATGAACGCTTCGCCGAGTTGCGCGGTGATGTCTGTGGCAAGCATCGCACGGGTTCCGAGTTTCGCCGCTGCGAGATCGCCTGCCAGCCCGTGCAAGTAGACCGCCGCAAGGCTGGCCGCAAGCGGCGCGTCCGCTTTTTGCGCCAGCAGCCCGGCGATGATTCCCGTCAGTACGTCACCCGTGCCGCCCGTCGCCATGCCTGGGTTGCCCGTCGGGTTAACGTAGACTTCGCCGTCGGGCGCGGCGATCAGCGTGCGGCTGCCTTTCAATACCAGGATGACGCCATGCAAGGTGGCGAACTCGCGCGCCACTTCAACGCGATTGTAAAGTATATCACTGATCGTTTTGCCGGTGAGCCGCGCCATCTCGCCCGGATGCGGCGTCAGGATCAACGGATGTTCGCGGCTGCCGGCAACGTTTTCAGCCCAGGGCACCAGCGCGTTGAGCGCATCGGCATCTAACACCATCGGGCGCTCGCGCTGCACGACCAGTGAGCGCACAAAGGCGCGCGTCGTCTCTTCCGACGAGCCGAGTCCCGGCCCCATCGCTAACACATCGCGCGCCGCCGCCATCTCCATCGCACGCTCGGCGGCTTCTCTGGAGATGGCTCCCAAAGCCGTTTCCGCCAGCGGCTCGGTCATGCATTCGGCAATGAGACGAGCCGCGACGACCGGCTGCGATGATTCGGGCGTCGCGACAGTCACGAGTCCTGCGCCAGCGCGCATGGCCGCTTCGCCCACCATGCAAGCCGCGCCCGTCTTGCCGCGCGAACCGGCGATGACCAGCACTTTGCCGGCATCGCCTTTGTTGGCCGTCGGGCTGCGCCGCGACGAGGCAAGCCATCGGGCGACCTCTTGCTCTTCAACCAGATTCAACTGCGAGCCGCACGCATCGATCAACGTATCAGGCGAGCCTATGCGTGCGATCACCAGTTCGCCGCTCGTGTCGCAAGCCGGCGGCAGGAGGTTGGCAATCTTGGGCGCGGTGAAGGTGACGGTCAGATGCGCGCGCACCGCCGGGCCAATCAATTCCGTGTTGTCCGATGCCACGCCTGAAGGCACGTCAACCGCGACGACCGGCACGCGGTCGCCTAGCGAGTTGATCAATTCAATGGCTTCGGCAAACAATCCCGCCGCCGGGCGCGCCAGACCGGTTCCGAATAGCGCATCAATTACCAGATCAGGCGGATGCGTGGTTGCCGCGCTGCGCAATTGCTCGATGCTGTCAATCTCGATGAATCGCGATTGATCTGACGAAGCGGCCAGCGCGCGAATGATCTCGAAATTCGTTCTAGCATCGCCGTGCGCTTCGTCCGCGCGACCGAGCAGCAGCACGTCGACTAGCGCGCCTTTGATCGTCAGCAGGCGTGCCACCGCCGCGCCGTCGCCGCCATTGTTACCTTTGCCACATATCACCAGCGCCCGCCGCCCCGATATAGCGCCGAACTTTTTTTCGATAGCCGCAACCGTGCGCGCGGCGGCGTTCTCCATCAGCAGGATGCCCGGCATGTGGTAGTTTGTGGTGGTCAACCGATCCACCTCGCGCATCTGGTCGGCGGTGAGTATCTTCATACAGGCGATGATAGGCGAGCTTCCAGGGAGTGTCAAAAGCGCGGTCCCGAAGCACAAGAAGTGGAGCGTGGCGGCGGCCTCGCTCAAGTAATCAGCAGGTTCAGCCACTCATCAACAACGATAGTCCGCCCGCCGGGAATCAGCGTCGTCGAGCTGTATTCGGTGATGATGGCCGGCCCTTGCAGTTTCAGCCCGGCAGCGAAATCGTCGCGCGCATAAACCGGCACGCGCTCTGCGCGCTCCGCGAGATACACATTGGCCGCCTGGCACGGCGCGACCTTGCGCGGCTTCGTTGATGAGCGAAGCAATCGCGGCTTATCGGTGACGCCGGTGGCGCGCACACGCAATGAGACGATTTCAGTGGCGCGCGTCGCATCGGCATAGCCATAGCGTTCGCGGTGCGCCGCGTGAAAACGTGATTCAAAATGATTGCTCCACGCTACGTCAATCTCGAACGACTGGCCGACGTAGCGCATGGCCACCGACCGCGCACGCTTGATGCGACCGGCGGCAAAGCCTTCGTGCTTGAGGTCGCGCGTGGCTTCGCCTTCAAGCTGCGCAAAGCCTTTTCCAATCGCTCGCCGGTCGCTCGCTTCAGTCTTCAACATCACCGTGCGCGAATAATCTTTGACGACATCGCCCAACAGCACGCCGAGCGCCGACAAGGTTCCGGGCGAGCGCGGGATGAAGACGCGCGGGATGCGCAAAGCTTCGGCCAGGGCGCAAACGTGCAGGCCGCCGGCCCCGCCAAAGCTGACGAGCGTGAACAAACGCGGATCCTGTCCGCGCTCAACCGAGACGACGCGCAAGGCCGATTCCAGATTCGCATTCGCGACGCGCACCACGCCGAGCGCCGCACGCTCCGCCGTGACGCGGCGCGCGCTGTGCCGCGTCATGGCCGCCGCTAATTGCTTGAGCGCGGCGCGCGATCTTTCAACATCAAGCGGCATCGCGCCGCCCAGTAAATCATTGCTGCCGAAGCGGCCAAGCACGAGATTGGCATCGGTCACGGTAACTTCATCGCCGCGCCCATAGCAGGCAGGGCCGGGTTCTGCGCCCGCCGATTCGGGGCCAACGCGCAGCGCTCCGGCTTCGTCAACGCGGGCAATCGAACCGCCGCCCGCGCCGACCGTGTGAATGTCTATGATCGGCACAGCCACCGGCAAACCGGCTACCAGAGCCTCATTCGTGGTGCGGGCTGCGCCGCGACACAGCGCCACATCCGTGGACGTGCCGCCCATGTCGAAGGTGAGGATGTCGCGTATGCCGGCTGCCGCTGCGACCCGCAGCGCCCCGACGACACCGCCCGCCGGCCCGGAAAGAATGGCGCGCACAGGCTCGCTCGCCGCCGTCGCCGCCGACACCGAGCCGCCGTTGGATTGCATCACGCGTAAACTGTGAGGGCCGGGGGCCGGGGGCCGGGGGCCGGCCAGATTTGCTTTGCGAATCGTTCGCCGCATCTTGTGATTGGTGAGCGGCTCCTGACCTTGACCTGCATTGTCGTGATCTCTTGCTTGAGCCATTAACCCGGCCCCCGGCCCCCGGCCCCCGGCCTCCAGTTCACTAATCAGCGAGTGCAGGTAGCGCGCCATGATCGGCACAAGATAAGCGTTGATGACGGTCGTTGAGGTGCGCTCGTACTCGCGATACTCAGGCAGGATTTTATGCGACAGGGACACCGGAATGCCGCAGGCTTCGAGGGCGCGCGCGACGATTTGTTCATGTGCCGGATTGGCAAAGGAAAAGAGCAGGCAGACGGCGACCGATTCGACCGGCGGGCTGGCGTGATGAATGTTACTTATGATTTCTTCGAGGCTGGCCGGATCAAACGGCGTCAGGATTTCCGCGTTCGGCCCTGTGCGTTCGTCGAGGCCGAATCGCAGGTCGCGCGCCACCAGCGGCGCAGGCCGCGTCACCAGCAAGTTGTAAAGCTCAGGCCGTGTCTGCCGGCCTATTTCGATGACATCCTCGAAGCCTGCGGTGGTAACGAGCGCCGTGCGCGCGCCTTTGCGTTCTAGCAAAGCGTTCGTGGCGACGGTCGTGCCGTGGACGATTTCTGTGGGAAAAGCGCCGCTTTCGGCGATGACGCGCGCCAGTCCTTCGAGAATGGCGCGCGCCGGATTGTGCGGCGTCGAAGAGACTTTGAAAGAGGTGAGGCGCGCGCCGCGCGCGACGACAAAATCCGTAAACGTGCCGCCGGTATCAATGCCGACTCGGATGAATTCAGGCAAGCCGCTCGTCTCCTGCAACCAGAGGGGCGCAACGGCTGGCTGAATCGTGCTGCCCCTGCTTGAATGTGAAGGAGTAACTATACAATCAAACCGCCGCGTTGTTGATATTGACGATGTGAATTTTGAAGTTGAGGGTTTCGCCGGCGAGCAGATGATTGGCGTCCAGGGTAATTTCATCGCCTTCGATATCGATGATGCGCACGGGCAGGCTCTGGCCCGACGGCAGTTCGAGTTCGAGCGTCATGCCGATGGCCGGCGTCATCTCTCCGGGAAACGCCTGGCGCGGCACGATGCGCACGAGTTCATCGTAATATTCGCCATAAGCCTGCTCGGGTGGAATCTGGATGTCGCGCGTCTCGCCGACCTCCATGCCGCGCACGCCTTCATCGAATCCTTGAATGACTTCGCCGGAGCCGACCGTGAAACTGAGCGGCTCGCGCCCATCGCTGGAATCGAACACCGTGCCGTCGTCGAGCGTGCCGGTGTAGTGCAGGGAAATGTTGTCGCCTTCTTTGACTTGACTCATTCTGGTCTCCGAAAAGTGAGAGTGGCCTGGCGGCAGCCCAACAGAGAGCGCACTCTCACTGATTTGTGAGCGATGTGGAAAAATCGCCGAATGTGAAAATATTATCGAGCGCGCAGGTCATGACTTGCGCCCGACCGAAACCTGAAAACATGGTGCGTTCAAAGATGAATGCCACTGAAAAAAACATAGCACACGCCCGCGAGGCTGTCCAAAATACAATCACAGATGAACACAAACCACAGATGAACACCGATGACGAGAAGAGATAAACACAGATGTTTTCAAAATCGAGATAGGGGCCTGTGGCTACGGCCTGCAATGCGGCATCTGGGTTCATCTCTGCCGGTTCCATCGGTGTTCATCTGTGGTTTCAAACAATGAAACTTTTCAGCGCGCCCGGAGTTGCATTCAACGTCAGCCGCCGGCGGCGTTGGCAAAGCGGCGGCGCGCAGGTAGGATTGATCTAACGCACGAAAAGCAGAAACCGGATATGGGCAATCGTCTCAAACTATTTTTATGGCTGCTCGTCATTTTGATGGCCGTGGCCGCTCTGGCGCGCGCGCAGGATCAGGACGAGCCGATCAAACTGAAAGCCGATCTCGTCTCGCTCACCGCCTCGGTCATGGATCGCAACGGGCGCGCCCTGCGTTCGTTGAAGGCCGACGATTTCACGATCTACGAAGACGGCGCGCGCCAGCGCATCGAGCACTTCGCGGCCACCGAAGAGCCGTTCACACTGCTGCTGCTGCTGGACATCAGCGGCTCGACGCACGACGACATCGAATTGATGAAACGCGCGGCGCGCAACTTTGTCGCCGAGTTGCGCTTTGACGACCGTGTCGGCGTGATCGTCTTCAGCCGCGATGTCGAGATGATCAGCGAATTAACCGATCCGCGCGCCCGCCTGATCGCGGCGATTGAGCAGATTGCCACCGCACAGGGCAGCGCGACTTCACGGTTTTCGACCGCCACCGGCACGTCATTTTATGATGCTCTCTATCTCGCTCTCGAAGATAGCCCTTTGAAACAGGTCGAAGGCCGCAAAGCCATCGTCTGTATGTCGGACGGCGTCGATTCAACGAGTCTGAAATCCTATAAAACGATTGCGCCGCTCGTCGAACGTTCGGACGCGTCGATCTACTTTCTCGAACTCAACACCGAGGAAGCGACGCTCGCAGGCTTGCTCAAAGACCGCAGTGATCCCGATCATCTGAATTTTTCGCCGAGCCAGTTGACCCGCTACTTCGATGAGTTCGACAAAGAATCGCTCGACCGCTTGCGCCCGCGCGAGACGCTGTCGCCGCTCGTCAAGCGCGAGATCAACACGGGCCTCTATGACATCGCGCGGCGCGACATGCGCGACATGGCGACGCGCAGCGGCGGGCACGAGTATGCGGTCAAGACGCTGGCGGATTTGAATGGCGTTTACAAACAGATCGCCGACGATTTGCGCTCGCAGTATTCCTTGAGCTATTACCCGGCGAATCGCAGCCACGACGGACGCTGGCGGCAGATTCGCGTCGAGGTCAAACCACCCGGCGCGACCCTGCGCACACGCTCTGGCTACCGCGCGCCGGAAAGGTGACGCGGCGACGCGGCGACCCGGCGGCGCGGGGAAAGAGGCACGCACACGGTTGGCTTGCCTGTCTTGT
>JBBWZK010000065.1:0-12606 GCA_039648975.1 Blastocatellia bacterium | reverse complement strand
TGGTACGGTGTGCGGCCTTGAATCAGATGACGCATTTGGGAATGCCGGACAGTTATGCCGTATGACGGGTTGCTGAGTTCAACATTGTGGAAGACTGCTTCCATTTTGATTTACACAACAAAGCCATGTGCAACTGCGCAGTCTGGGGAGGCCACAGAGGGCCTCCCCTACATGATGGCGGCTTAATCCAATTGAAATCTGCTTTAGAGGCGGTCCGCAGGCCGCCTCTAAACAGCAATATACTGATTAGCAAATCGCTCTAGTTGGTGATGCGGCGCGACCGTGTCAGGCCGTAAGATTTCAACTGGCGATAGAGCGTGCTCGGCGAGATGCCGAGGATTTCCGATGCACGTCCCTGGTGCCAGCCTGTCTGTTCAAGCACGGTGAGAATCTGCTTGCGGCGCAGTTCATCGAGACTGCCGTTGGCGCCCATCTCCATCTCTTCGTCTTCAATCATAGGCATGCGGCGGACGCGCAATTCGAGCGGCAAGTCTTCCGCTGTGATCACGTCGCTCACTGAAAGAATCACGGCGCGCTCTATGACATTGCGCAGTTCGCGGACGTTGCCCGGCCAGTAATAACTATTCAACAACTCCATGGCGTCGCCGCTGATGCGCATCGCTTTGCCGCCGCTGGTGCGCGCCAGAAAATGCTCCGCCAGCGACGGAATATCTTCGGGGCGCTCGCGCAAAGGCGGCAGATGGATCATGAAGTTGTTGATGCGGAACAGCAGGTCGCTGCGGAATTTGCCTTCGGCGACGTATTGATCGAGATCGCGGTTGGTGGCGGCGATGAAGCGCACATCGACGCTGACTTTTTTCGTGCCGCCGACGCGAAAGAACATCTGCGTCTCCAGCACGCGCAGCAGCTTCGCCTGCAAGGTCAGATTCATTTCACCTATCTCATCAAGAAACAGCGTGCCGCCGTGCGCCAGTTCCAGCAGCCCCAGCTTACGCTGCCGCGCGCCTGTGAAGGCGCCTGATTCGTAGCCGAAGAGTTCCGATTCCAACAGCGTCTCTTGAATCGCCGCACAACTGATGTCGATGAATGGCCCGTTGTGGCGCGGCGAAAAATTATGCACCGTATTGGCGACGATCTCTTTGCCGGTTCCCGATTCGCCGGTCACCAGCACAAAGGCATTCGCGGCAGCCACCTTGCGCACCACGGACATGATGTCGATCATCTTCTGACTCTTGACGACAATGTCGGGCGCTTTCTCTTTATAGGTGAGCCGCGATTGCAGGATGAGATTTTCCTGGCGCAGTTGGCGCTTTTCGTATGCCTTGTTGATGATGGCCTCAAGCTCGCGGATGTGACAGGGCTTGGTGAGATAATCGTAAGCGCCCAACTTCATGGCTTGCAGCGCCGTCTCGACCGTCGCGTGGCCGGTCATCATCAGGACCTCAGGCGGCTGCTCCTGTTGGCGCAACTCGCGCAAGACTTCGAGGCCGCTGCGACCCGGCATCATGATGTCGAGAAGCGCGACGTCGAACTCGGCTTCGCGCGTCGCGCGGATGGCCGCTTCGGCATCGTGGACGAGCGTCACCTGATGGCCAACGCGCTGCATCTCTCTTTGCAGCACCATGCTGAGGTTCTTCTCATCTTCGGCGATTAGCAGTCTGATACTAGAATTTGCGCTCACAGCATTGTCTCCATTATAAGCAAATCGTCCGGCGCGCTCTGCCTGAGGCGGTCGACATCGGCGTACTGATGAATCGGCAGTAACACGCGAAACGTTGTGCCTTCGCCTTCGGTCGAGTTGACGTCGATGCGGCCGCCGTGTTCGCTGACGATGCCGTAGCAAACCGACAGGCCCAAGCCCGTGCCTCGCCCTAATGGCTTAGTGGTGAAGAAGGGGTCAAAGATTTTCTGTAGATGCGCCGCAGGGACGCCGCATCCTGTGTCGATGAATTCGACGGAAACCGTAGCGGTCGGCTCGCCGTCGCTCCATTGCGTGCGAATCGTCAGGCTGCCGTCGCCCTCCATCGCGTCAAAAGCGTTGGAGATCAGGGCGATGAAAACCTGCTTCATCTGGCCTTCGTTGACCAGCACAGGCGTGAGCGATTCGTCGAGTTCTTTGACGACGCTCATCTTGCCGAGTTTCGGGTGATGTTTCACCAGCGAGAGGGTCTGCTCGATGATCTGATTAACGTCGGCGATGTTCTTTTCGGCCTGTCGCTGGTGCGAGAATTCAAGCAGGCTGTGGGTGATGGCTTTGCAGCGGAAGGCTTCGTCGCGGATGATTTGCAGGTACTCGCTGAAATCATCATTGACGGCCTTTTCTTCGATGTCATCAACGCGCGCCGTCAAGGCTTCAGCACAAGCCGCAATCGTCGCCAGCGGATTATTGATCTCGTGAACGACGCCGGCGGCGAGCCTGCCGATGGAAGCGAGCTTCTCTGCATGGATGACCGCCTCGTTCATCTTCTTTTGCTCGGTGATGTCTTCGCCGACCGTGATAATGTGCGAGACTTCGGCGTTGTCGACGCGCATCGGCACTTTGGAGATTTTCCAGATTTTGCGCTCGCCCTCGTACCATGATTCCTGTTCGAAGTGGACGATTCCGCCTGTGCGAAAGACGGTGGTGAATTCATCTTCGAGAACGCGGCGCGGCTGGCGCGACAGAACGCGGAAGACGTTGCGGCCCAAGACTTCGTCGCGCGACAGGCCACTGCCGCCAAGCTCGCGGTTGCGATTCCAGGCGACGATGCGCATATCGCGATCAACGACGTAGAGCGACACGGGCAGGGAATCGATGATCTTTTCTGTGAAGCGCTTCTGTTCTTCAGCTTCGCGTGTGCGCTCGGAAACTTCGACGGCGAGATTGATCGACGTGTCTTTCGTGCGGCGATAAAGCTCTGTGTTGCGAATGGCGAGGCTCAATTGCTGGGCCACCGCGACGAGCAGTCGTTGATCGTCGCCGTTGATGGCGCGCGAGGTCGAGCTGGCGCAGATCAGCAGGCCGAGCAGTTGATCGTCGAACATCAACGGCACGCTCATCTCTATGGAGATCTTTGGGTCACGCAGGAAGCGTTCGACGACGCGCACTTCGACGGCGGGCTGGACGCTGTAGTCTGCGGTGTTGAGATAACGTGCGACGCGCTCTTCATCGTACCAACTGGCGCGATTCTGCTTGTCGTTTTGCGAACGCCAATAGATAGCCGATGCGAGCTTTTCATCGGCAGTTGATGACTTGACGATGACGTCGCAGACATCGCAATCGTGGCTCTTGCCGACGGTGAAGACGGCATAACCCATCAACTCATCCATCTCAAGCGAGGTCATCAGATTGTTGCCGAGATTATAAACAAACGACAACTGCGCGGCGCTCTTCTTGGTTTCGACATAGAGCCGGGCGTTTTCGAGCGCGACACTCAATTGATTGCAGACCGTCGCGAGCAATTCGGCATTCTGTTTAGCAAAGGCGGTCTGCTTTTTCGACAGCAGGAAGATGGCGCCGACAGGATTGCCTTTGATGCGGATCGCGCCGCACATCATCGCCTGAACGTCGAAAAGAATTTCGCCGGCGAGCCCTTTGCGTGCAGAGCCTGGCAAAGGCTCAAGCACCAGCGGCGTGCCGTTCATCAGCGGCGACGTGCGCGCATGCAATTCCAATAAGCCGGCGCGCACTTCATCGCTCAGGTCGAAGCCTTCGGCGGCGGCGATGCTGACCGGATGCGAACTGTCATTGCGCAAATAGACGATGCCGGCGTCGAGCCCCAGATGTTTGATGAGCACGGCGAGCGTGTCGCGCAGTAGCTGGTCAGGATCGAGCGAAGCGGCGAGCACGCTTGAGACCGCATGTAAGATATTTAACTGTTGAAAGCGTTCGAGGCGCTCGCGTTCCATCTGCCAGGCGCGCACATGAAAGCGCACGCGGCTGAGCAGTTCAGCGCGCTGATAAGGCCGATGCAGGTAATCGGTGACGCCGCGATTGAGCGCGGCAATCTTATCCTGCGGGCGATGGCTTTTCGAGATAACCAGGATAGGCAATTCAGCGGTTGTCTTGGCGGCGCGCACCGCTTCGCAGAATTTAAGCGCCGCCTGCGCCCATTCAATCCTTTTCAAGCTCTCGCCGGAGTCGTCGGCGGATGGCTCGAAGGTCGCGCCGATCAAGCGCGATGCCGAGGGCTCGATGATCACCAGCGCCACCTCATCGCAGTCCGCTTCGGCATGCGCAGCTTCAAAGGAATCAAGCGACAACGCCACGTAACCGGCTGCCGCGAGCAGACGTTCGAGCGCGCGCGCCGATTTCGCTTCATCGCCGAGCATGAGGATACGACCAGACAACCCAGACGTGCCGGGCATACGCGAGCCTGCTTTCGATGCGGGGCAAGGGAAGGTAAAGGGGCTTTACGGATTACGTCGAAGACGGCGTAACTTTAAGTCAAATTGAACGAAGTGTCAATAATAATGTCGGCATGGCGCAACGGTTTTTTGCAAGATGACCGAAAGCAGTGGGAGAAATGATGAATGATAAGTGATGAATGATGAATTAAGGGAGGAAGTGGCAGGAGAGTATCTATAGACCATCAGGCTGCCTTTTCCTCTTTAGTTCATCATTCATCATTCATCACTCATCATTTCTCTCCAAGCTGCTGGCGGGCGAGTTGCGCTTCATTGCTGCGCGGGAAAAGCCTGATGAGACTCGCCAATTCGGCACGTCCCGTCTCTGTCTGGCCGAGTTCGATCAGCGCCATGCCTTTCTTCAAGCGCGCCGCCGGCACCTTGTCGCCTTTTGAAAAAATCGTGATGACCTTATCAAATTCAACAATGGCCTCATTCAGTTGCTTCTTGGCATACAGGGCTTCGCCTATCCAGTACTGCGCATTGTCGGCCATCTCGCTCGTCGGGTAGGTCTCAACGTACTGGCGGAATTCGCTGATGGCGAGATCGTAATTGCCGCGCGAATAATCGCCATAAGCGGCGGCGAAGAGCTGGTCGGGATTGCCCGGCGTGATCTGCATCATCGTCGGCAGCTTGGGCAGGTTTTCAACCAGCCGCTTCAATTCGGCCATCTGACCCGAAAGCCGCTCGATGCGTTGATTGGTGGCGCTCAATTGTTCGCCTAGGTTGTTGGTTTGAGTGATGGCACTGGTGCTGCCTTCGGCAACGCGGCTCTGTGCCTGGCGAATGGCGTTGACATTATCGACGATCTGATTGATCAGCGCACTCATCTGGCCGCTGTTGCGATCCATAGACGCCTGCATGTCGCGCACCTGTCGTTCGAGCACGACGACTTCGTTTTTGAGTTCATCGAGCGCCAGCTTGATCTGCGCATCCCGATCTTTCTGGTCGCTGCGCGGCGTGGCAACGACGGTCGCGGCCATCACCGCGATAAGCAATGTGAATAAAATTCTGAGATACATATTGGCCTCTGGAACGAGATTGAATGATGAACAGATGTAGTGCAAGACGGATAGCTTGCGCTACGAGTTCCAAGCTCCGTAGGAGCGCCATGTTTATAGATATAGGCGAGTGTTTGTGTTCAAGCTCCGTAGGAGCGCGATGTCGACATCGCGCTCCTACGGAGCATGTTGGAACTATGCGACTGGCGTTCTATAAACATGGCGTGCCTACGGCACTCATCGTCGATCAAGATCTATGCAGCACGCTACTGTGTGCGTGGCGGCGTGCCGCCGCTGACATAGATGAAATCGTCGCGGCGGTCGTGCGCCCAGGAGGGCACGGCTCCGGGCGAACCTTCGCTCGCGCCGGCGGCACGCTCTTCGCCGTAGCTGACGGTTTGAACGCGTCCCGCATCGACGCCGAGCGACACGAGAAATTCCTTGGCTGCCTGCGCGCGCCGCTCGCCCAGACCGATGTTATATTCTTCGGTGCCGCGCGGATCGCAGTTGCCTTCGATGCGGAAGGCGATTGTGCGATACGTCGCCTGCGTCAGCCAAGAGGCGGCGCGGCGCAGGCGGTCTTGCGATTCGGCCTTGATTTCGGCTGAATCATAGTCGAAGAAAATCGCCTGCACCTGCTGGCCGAAGAGTGTCGCAATCGCCGGGCTGGTGGTCGTCGGATTGGTTCGCGGTCGCGAGTCGGTCGGCGTTTCTTCGGTGACGGTCAGCCGCGCCGATGCCGTATCTGTGCCGCCCGGCCCGGTCGCCGTCGCCGTGTAGGTCGTTGATTGCGACGGGCTGACGACGCGCGTGCCCGAATTCGGAACCGTGCCAAGGTCGCTGATCGTCAAGCGATCAGCGTTGTTGGAATTCCAGTGCAGTGTCGTGCTCTGGCCGCGCGTGATGGCGTCCTGATCGAGCGAGATGCGAACCGTTGGAGCCGGCGGGCGCGCAGTGACTTCGACAACTTTGCTGTCGCGCGCTTCTTTTTTGCCGCGCGAGGCGACCGCCACATAAGTCGTCGTGTTGTCTGGCGTGAAGACCTTCGCGCCGGTCTTGTCTACGGCCTGGCCGTTGAGCGTCACCTGCTTGGCATCCTTCGATTGCCAACTGACGCGCACATCTTCACCCTGTTGTAGCCTGTCGCGCGAGACCTGTACCTGCACCTTCGGCTTGGCACAGCCCACGACCAGCGCCACAAGTATTGCGATGAATGTTACAGTGAGGATACGTGAAAACCTGAGTGCCATCTCATGACTCCTTTCTCTGATGCGTGATGCGTGATGCGTGCGATTAACCCTTTTTATCAACTAACGCGACGCGACATTCTTATCACGCATCACGCATCACGTCCCACTATTTCGCCCAACTGGGCAAGCGAGCGCCGCCGTGTGTCACCTGCCGCTGGTTGCTGCCGTCAACGTGCATTTGCCAGATTTCCCAACGGCCCGCGCGGTTCGATTGATAGGCGACGTGGCGGCTGTCGGGCGCCCACGTCGGGCTTTCGTTGCGACCCTGGGAGGTCAATTGTAAAAGCTGTCCCGAAGCGACGTCGGCGACGAAGATTTGAAAGCTTCCAGCGCCGCCATAAGTGAACGCGATGTAGCGGCCATCAGGCGACCACGACGGTGAATCGGCATGGCCGCCGCGCGCGATGAGCGCACGTTGATTCGCGCCGCTGGCGTCCATCACATAAACCTGCGGCGAGCCGCCGCGACTGGAAATATAAGCGATCTCGCGCCCTGTCTTGGGATTCCAGCGCGGCGAGATATTGATGCCTTTTGCGGTGCGCGTCAAGCGCCGCGCGTTCGAGCCGTCGAGGTTGGCCACATAAATCTCCATCGAGCCGTCATTGCTGATGGCCGAACTGAAGGCCAACTGGCCACTCGGCGAGATCGCCGGCGAAGTCGTCGTCGCGTTGAAATGCGTGCCGCCGATCAGTCCGCCATCCGCCGAGCGCACGACGATGTTCGGCACTCCTGTCTTATAGCTGACGTAAGCGAGATAACGGCCATCCGGCGAAAACTGCGGAAAGCGCAGGATCGGCCCGTCGGTCGCAAACGTGCGCGCGTTGAAGCCGTCGTAGTCGCACACATGAATCGAGTCGCCGCCGACATAAGCGATCTTCGAGGTGGCGATGCCGTCGCGACCTGTAAGCAACTTTACAATTTCGTCGGCGAATTCGTGAGCGATGCGGCGAGCGTCGCCTGTGTGACGCGAAGCGATGAGCTGCTGCTTGGTCTTCACGTCATAAAGATAACAATCGGCAGCCAAGCCGCCGGCATTTTGCAGATTGCCGAAAGCGACATAGTCAGCCTTCGTCGGATCAGCCGACCACTCTTCAAACTTGAGCGACGCAGGATCTGGAACCAGCGTTTTCGGGTTGAGGCTCTTGCCGACCAGACCAGTGACGGCGGCGAAATCGAGATCATTGTGCAGGACTTCGTTGAAGGTCGCCGTCGCGGCTTCGGTTCCGGCAGAACGTGCGACGAAGTCTGCAAGCGCCAGATTCGGCCCAGTGCCCGGCGTCACGATGATCGTGCCGAGTTGTTTTCGTATGTCTTCCTGTGCAGGCGGCGGCTCCTGCTGGGCAAAGCCTGAAGCGGACGCCAGCCATGTGAAGGCGAAAAGAAGAGCGATGGCAATGGATGAACGAATCTTCATAAGTGGAAAACCGATGCGCTGTCAGCGCGCTTACAGCATATCACTTCGGGTAACGGAAAATAAGATTGACTGAAACTTCGCCGACGCCCGGCAAAAATCCTGATGGAAATGGCGGCAGCGGATCAGACGCGATGATGGCGCGCTCTGCGGCATAGTTGACCTGGGCGATCTGCGCGCGCTGGCGAATGCTCGATGGATCAACGCGCCCATTGACGAGATTGGTGATGCGCCCGTCGCGCGAAATGCGCAGTGTGATGATGACCATCTGCACGGTTGCCGCGTCGGTTTGCGGCGGATTGTAATTGCGGCTGAAGATCATCTGAATCCTGCGCCCATATTCGGAGCCGCCCGGCAGACCTGTGCCGCCGCCGCTGCCTGAGCCGATGGCAACGCCGCCTACTGTCGTTGGAGTTGGCGTGCCATACGTGCGTCCGACCTGTGCAGATGAATCACTTTTGCCGCGTTCTTCTTTGCCCGTAAAGATGCGCTCGGTTTGATTGGCGACGGGCCGGTCGGTTTTGATGGCTTTCGGGTCAACCGGTTCTTTGTCGGTGCGCGGCACGACATCGTCAGTCTCTTCTTCGCGAGGCTGGTGCTCGACGTGTGCATTGTTGATGGCGTTATCGCGGTCGCCGATATTCGAGATAGGCTGCGGCTTGGCGAATCCGAGAATCGCCGTTGCATCGGCGACGCCAACGTCAATCGCGCCGCCGCCGCCTTCGCCGCCTTCGCCCGGCCCTGCCGCAACGATCTCCGTCGTCAACCATTGTTGAGTAGCGAGAATCAACGCGCCGGTGATGGCCAGGTGCAAAGCGATGGACAACAGTATGCCGAGGCGCGGTGTCGCGCCATTGCTCGACTCTTCGCGTTGTCGGCGTCGCGCGCTCATTTCTTCTTCACCGTCGGTTCTGTAACCAGGCTTACTTCCGCGCCCGCCTGTTTGGCGAGGTCGAGAACGTAAGCGACGATGCGATAAGCCGTATCGCCATCGGCGCGGACATAGACTTTGCGCTCCGTCGCCTGTCCGAGTTTTTCGTTGAGTTGCGCCGGCAGATCGTTGATATTGACCTGCTTGGCTTCGCTCTGCGTGCTCAGATATATGTTGCCGTCTTTATCGATGCTGACGACGACAGATCGAGGTTTAGGCTGTTCCGTGCGGCTCTCGCGGGTTTTGGGCAGGTTGACTTCGATGCCGGTTTGCAGGATGGGCGCGGTCACCATGAAAATGACAAGCAGCACCAGCATCACATCGACCAGCGGCGTGACGTTGATTTCAGAAAGCGACGTTTGTGTGCGTCCTCGACTGTCTGTGAAAGCCATTCTGCTCTGATTCTTGGTTGGAGATTTCAAGCACGAAATCTCAACTCTAGCCTGCGCGCCGGCTCACAGCTTCGCTCTGGCATAATGATGCTCGACGAGATTCAGCAGTTCGAGCGCGAAGCGATCCAGCGTCGCCGTGAGGGTTTTGACGCGATTGAGAAACTGGTTATAAAAGATCGCTGCGGGCACTGCCGCGCCGATGCCTGCGGCGGTGGCGATCAAGGCTTCGGCGATCCCTGGCGCGACCGCCTGTATGGAAGACGCCGACGCCGTCGTCAGTCCTTGAAACGCGATGATGATGCCGACGACCGTGCCGAACAGTCCGATGAATGGCGAGGCGTTCGCGGTTGTCGCCAGCCAGCTTAAACTTCGCTCCATGCGGGAAACCTGATTGATGGTTTCCGATTGCAGCACGCGGCTGAGGGCGTCAAGGCTGCGCACCTGGCCGCCGGATTCGTCCAACTGCCCTGTGATCTCATCATAGCCGGCGAGAAAGACACGACCGATGGGACTTTCATCGCCTTCGGCCTCTGTGTACAGATCGGAGAGTTTTGCGGCGCTGCGAAAGCGGGCTAGAAACGTTTTTGTGGCGCTTTCGGCGCGCCGCAACCAGAGCCATTTCGTGATGATGATGGCCCATGAATAGATTGAAAAGAGCAGCAACAGAATCAAGACGGCTTTGGCAATGGGGCTGGCGCGCAAGAGCAAATCAACCAGAGAACTGCGGGGCGTCGGCGCGGGTTGCAATAGCGATAAGAGAAAACCTCCCGGTATCGTCAATGCTCGTTCTCCTTGCTTTCAAGTGCTGCATCATTCTAGTTCGCGCCGGTTTGCAGTGTCAAACTTCACCTCTGTAGCAGGTTCGCGAAGTGAAAGTAGATAGCCTCGAACCGCCTGCTGTCAGTCGAAGCTGATTGCAGGCTTAAGAAAGGCCTGAGCCAATCTGAGATCGCCCGGCGTCGCAAGATCGGGAGAACATCGGTAATACGAATGTTGAATGGAGCCAGGTAAGGTTACTAAGGTGGAGCGATGGCGATTTGACCATCATACATCCCCGCCGCCATTCTCGAACCGTCTGGCGATATAGCGAGGCAGGTGACGAAGGATTGGAATTTGTGGCTCGTGAGTTTCTTCCCGGTCTTCTCATCAACCACAATGACAGTTCCCCCTTTATCCTTGTACATGGGGCTGCCAGTGTCATTAAAATCGACTATCGGTAGCCTGCCTCCGGCCAAAGCGAGCCGCTGCTGCTCTTGGATGAAAGCCACGGCACGAATTTCCACCACTTGGCCGACGGTGATGGTACGTGTAGGTTTTCCCGCGTCATCTGTAGGAAAGAGATCTACGCGTATGCCAGCTTTGGTGGAGCGGCTTATCGCCAGTAGCCGACCATCAGGGGAGAAGCCTATCGCCACCGTCTGTGTCGTCTCAAACTTGGAACTGCGCAGCAATTGGCCGGTGTCGGCGTCGTAAAATTGCAATTCGTAAAAAGCGGTATCCCCTTCTGTGTGTTGATAGACGGCAGCGGCAAAAAGCCTTCCGTCTGGCGACAGAGCCGCTCTCATTACCCAATCGGGCGAATTGAAGGCCCGTACTTCATGCCCAGTGTCCATGCTCAGTACGTGCGTAGTAGAGGGGGGATGATTTTTTGCCCGGACAAATATAGCAGCAGTCGTGACGAAAACAGACTTGCCAATAGGCGAGAGAATGACCTCCCGAATCGTATTCTTATCACGAATCTCCTGGATGTCCTTCTTGATAGTTCCGTCAGCGGTGTCAATCAGCACAATGTGAGGCTGCCAGACGCTGGCTATTTGCTTCATTGGGTCGCCCGCCTTTTTGTCAATCAGATTCAAGTCAACGCCGGAATGGATATACGCGACCGCAACCGTCCGCCCATCAAGTGACAAATCCATTGCGTTAATCTTGACGAGCGTGGCATCGTTCATCCTGGGGGGCCGCTTGAAACTGACGCTCCACAAGGGGTGGTCGCTGTCACGGTTCCACATCGTCACCGTGCCATCCTTACTGGCCGAGATGATGCCGCCGGAAGGCGTGAAGCGCACGGCAACAATCTGGCTCGTCGCTTGCCGTAGCATCCTGGTTTGGGGCCTGCTGCTATGGCAACTTGCGATAAGCACAGCAACACCAGAGCCGCCGTGAAGCAGTTCAGGCAAGCCTGCTGGAAGTAAGACCGGATGAGGTCGCGCCGTGGCGATGGCCCTCCTGCGTTTGTGTCAACCATGTCAGTCTCCGCAGCCATGCTTTTGTAGCGCATCACTGATGGCAGCCGACCCTTTTTGGGATATGTCAACGTTCAACTTCGCGGCCAATTCGGGGTCTTCTATTCCAAACAACGAATGCAACGCCTCGTGCAAGATGGTTGCCGCCGAAAAGGTCTGCCCGTAGTAAACATCGCTGCGCTCGGCGACAGTCGTTTCATTGGTAGGTCGCTGGTCCGGGTAGATTGCCGTCTCCGTTCTGAGGTTGCTACCTCTAAACTTAAACTTATTGGAGACGCAACTGTTGAGGTAATTCTTGAATGGACTGTCGTTGTCCAAGTCCACGGGGAGAAGTTCTAGCCCTGCTTCCAGGCGGCTTATTTCTGACCTGCTCCCATCATACGGACGTTGAAGATTGACGGCGTCTAGGGCTTTACCCGGATCAACGCCGTGCGCCATCAGATAACTCTTGCACGGGCCGGAGTTTTGTAGCTTGTCGGCGATGATGGCGTGCCCGGCAGTGTACTTCTTAAGCGCCTTGCCAGTTAGCGGAGCCTTAGTATGTCCCGGACATGGCTGTGGCCCCTTGCCCCGTGGCTCAAACTCAGAAATGACTCTCCACTCACACCAGCTATTCTCGCCTATGCTAAAACAGAATCGAAAGGCGGTCTGGCCATTCCCCAGATCGATTATTGACCATGGATACAATCCCAGCGGATCCGCCCGGTCGATTGGATCATTCTCTGCATAAGCATAGCGATTCAGACTCTGCGGATTGCTGATGTCATTGCTCCCACTGTACGGGTCTACCCGGTTGAATATCCCTATACTCTGATTATATTGCCGGTTGACTGCGTAATCTGTGCCGCTCTCGCTGTCGCGTTCATAGCTGGTGAAATGCTGCTTCTGCTGCGTGCCGCTCTCGGCGAAATCCTCGCCAAACGGCAAATGCGCCTGCCGACCTACGACATTGCCGCTGCCGTCTAGCGTCAGCCGCGCGCTCAGGCGGTCGCTCAGAAAGTAACTCGTCACATCGCTCTCGACTTTCGCAA
>JBBWZK010000012.1:0-23816 GCA_039648975.1 Blastocatellia bacterium | reverse complement strand
ATGATGGCCAGCACGCGCTGGCGCGGGAAGCCATCGAGCGCGATGTGTTCGTTGGTCGCTCGGCGCAGCGCCGGCAGCGCCTGACCAAAGCGTTCGATCTTGGCATACTTCTTCTGTTGCTGCCGCGCCGCGAACGAGGAATGATACTTATACTGAATGCGACCGGCAGTATCTATGCCGACGGCCTGCAAGCGACTGCGCACAGAGGGCGCAATGCGGACGTGCGACCATGCGGGCGGAAGCACCAGCAGGCGAATGCGTTCAAGCTGCGCTTCATCGGTGATGCGACAGCCTTTGTGATCTTCATACCAAAAGCCTCTCTTCTTCGTGCCGCGCCGTCGCCACCACCTGGCTCGCGTGCCGCGCTCGACCATCTCACGCACGGTCTTCTTGTGATCGGCTGATGCGCCATTCGACTTCGCCTGAATTGAATCCATCATCTGTATGCCGCTCGCTATTCCTTGCTCGCTTTCGATGCAAATCGTACAAGCGAGATTAGACGGAGCAATGAATGTGCCATCGAATAGTCTAAAGAGTCTGGAGAGTTCAGAGAGTCTGGAGAACCTTTCTGCAATAGTAGCTCCGTAGGAGCGCAATGTTTATAGCACTCAGGTCAGATCAAGAAGCAAGCTCCGTTAGGAGCGCAATGTCGACATTTCGCCCCGACGGGGCTTGGGCGCTCTGGCCTCTGCTTACTATAAAACATTTCGTCCCTAACGGGACTCTCTATAGCGGTTTTCAAATCGGTTTAGCATGTAGGGGCGACCCTCTGTGGTCGCCCCAGTGTGCGCCGGCGCAGTCTGGGGCGGGCAGAGACGCCCGCCCCTACATGATTGCGGCTTAATCCAATTGAGATCTGCTCTAGACTTCCAAGACCCTCCAGACTCTCCAGACTGGCAAGACTCTCCAGACTCTCTGGACTATCTTCTTAGCCTATCGTCGAGATCGTCGAGGTCGCGGATGAGAATCCAGTTCAGTTGATGAAGCAGTTCGTGGTAATGGATGGCTTCAGCGCCGCCGACCCAGACGCGCACCGTGGCGGGCAGATGTTTGGCGAGGCCGCGCAACTCGTCCGTAGCCTCCGGGTGCTGGTTGATCAGACTCAATGCCACATAGCGCGATTTGGTTATTCGTACCGCGTAGGCAATTTCGTCGGCGGGCAAATCCGTGCCGACGTAAACGACGCGCCAGCCGCGTGTCGCGGCGATCAGCGCCGCCAGAAAAAGGCCTAATTCGTGGCGCTCGCCGGCGAGCGTCGCCAGCACGATGGTTTCCGCATGACCGTCCGGGGGATAGAGACGAATCAGCGAACTGAGCAGGTTGCGCAGCAGATTGGTGGCAACATGTTCATGTGCGACACCGAACTCGCGGTGCGCCCAGCGCTCGCCGATATCGGCAAGCAGCGGCGCGACGATTTGCTTGATCAAGTCGCGCGCCGGGAAGAGGGTTGCCGCGCGGCTCATCTCCAGACCAGCCGTCACTACGTCCATGCGCGTGATGGCTTCAAGGAAACGCTCGCGCACGGTCGTGTAAGGGCTGGTCGCCGCGCTTGCCTGGCTAACTTCGCTGACGACACCGGCCAACTCTTCGTCTGAGAGTCGCGCGGCCTGGCTGATGCTATGACCTTTTTCAACCGCCTGTCGCAGGCGTCTGAGGCGCGCGATGTCGGCGTCGGAATAGAGCCGTGTGCCGGCCTGGCTGCGCTGCGGGCGAACCGCCCCATAACGCCGCTCCCAGACCCGCACCACGTCTGCCGAAAGCCCCGTCAATCGCGTCACCGCGCCAATGCGATACTTGCCAACCTGAGATGTGGATTCCTCACTTGTCATCTTCACCATTCTGATGAACTACTATATTCTTGTCAAGATAATATCTGAACAAGCCGATCTGTATTGCTAGTTTGTCCAGATTTAATCGCTTGAAAATCTTGACAATATGATCGTAGCTATCTAGGCTAGAAACTGCACAGAGATTGCGCCGGCAACTGATGGCGCAGGCCGAGGAGATGTGGATGAGCCGTCAAACAGCGATGCGAATTTTAGTCACCGGGGCGACAGGGTTGATCGGTCGCCATCTCTGCCAGTCGCTTCTCGACGATGGCCATACGGTCATCGGTTTGTCACGCACGCCGGAAAAGGCGCGCGGTGTGCCGGTCACAGAGATGCGCCAGTGGGACGCGATGAGCGGGCCGCCAACAACTGATGCGCTGGCCGGCGTCGATGCGGTGATTCATCTGGCGGGCGAACCCATCGTGGCGCATCGCTGGAGCGACGAGCAGAAACGGCGCATACGCGATTCGCGCGTCGTCAGCACGCGGCATCTTGTCCACGGCCTGCGCGCTATGGCTGAGAAGCCTGCGGTGTTCATCAGTAGTTCGGCGGTCGGCTTCTATGGAGATCGCGGCGACGAATTGCTTGATGAGCAGTCGCCGGTTGGCCGGGGCTTTCTGCCGGAAGTCTGCCGGGCCTGGGAGCAGGAAGCCGAGCCAGTGACGGCTGCCGGCATTCGCCTCGTCCTGCTGCGCACCGGCGTTGTCTTGAGCCGTGCAGGCGGCGCGCTCGAAAAGATGATGACCCCATTTAAGCTGGGACTCGGCGGCAAACTCGGCAATGGGCGGCAGTGGTTTCCATGGATTCATATGAATGACATCGTCGGCATCTATCGCTACGCGCTGGCTGACGAATCGATCAAAGGGCCGGTCAATGGCACAGCGCCCGCGCCGGTGACCAATGCCGAGTTCACGCGCCAGTTCGCCGAGGCTCTGCATCGCCCGGCATTTGTGGCGGTGCCGGAGTTCGGATTGCGCGTCACGATGGGCGAGATGGCCGCCGTGCTGCTTTCAAGCCAGCGCGTCTTGCCCAATGCGGTGATCGCCGCCGGCTATCGCTTTCGCTTTGCGACGCTCGCCGCCGCGCTTGCCGATTTGCTCGGTTAATCGTTTCGGGTTTCAAGTTTCTGGTTTCTGCCTTCAGCTTGTGTATTACCTCTTGCCAAACACCGCATCAATCGTCTTGAATGGCTTCTTTATACATTTTATATCGACATCGTTTCGGTGATGATTGGCGATGGATACGTTCTGAACGATAGCGTGCCTGTGAGGGAGATGGTTTATGGTGAAAGAAGCGCGCTCCGCCCTGTTGCGCTATGGCAGCGCCGTTGGCCTGACGGCGCTGGCAACGATTATCCGCTGGGTGCTGAATCCGGTTCTCAACCGGACTGCGCCGTTTGCGCTTTTCGTTATGGCGGTCACCGTCGCCGCCTTATACGCTGGGCCGGGGCCGGCCTTGCTGGTGGCCTTTGCCGGCGCGGTCATCGGGCTGTTCGTCTGGCTGCTGCCGACGCACTCTCTGACAGATATCGATAAGTCGATACTGATCAGCGTTGCGGTCTATCTGATTCTCTGTATCTTTCTAGCCATCTTAATCGAATTGATGCGGCGTGCGCGCCAGCGCGCCGAAGAAAGCGCCGCCGCGCTGAATGAGAGCCGCAAGCTGCTGTCGACGACGCTGGGCAGCATCGGCGATGCCGTGATCGTTACGGATACCGAGGGGCGCGTGACCTTTCTGAACACGGTCGCCGAATCGCTGACCGGCTGGACGCGCGGCGAGGCGCGAGGCAAGCCAATCGACGAAGTCTTTGTCATCGTCAACGAGCAATCGCGTGAGCCTGTCGACAGCCCGGTCGCCAGAACGCTGCGCGAAGGCGTGATTGTCGGGCTGGCCAACCATACGGTGCTGATTAAGAAGGATGGCTCGGAGGTTCCGATTGATGACAGCGGCGCGCCGATTAAGGATGATGAAGGCAAACTTCTCGGTGTGGTGCTGGTTTTCCGCGACATCACCGAACGTCGCAAAGCCGAAGACGCCCTGCGCCAGAGCCGCGAGCGGCTCGACCTAACTCTCGAAGCCAGCGGCATAGGCTTCTGGTACTGTGATCTGCCGTTTACTGAATTGATCTGGGATGAGCGATCCAAAGCGCATTTCGGTATACCAGCCGACCAGCCGGCGACGCTGAAGACATTTTATGAACGCCTGCACGCGGACGACCGCGCCCACGTGCGCCAGGCGATTGAGCGCGCCATGGCCGAGCGCCTTCTGTATGATGTCGATTATCGAACGGTCGGTCTCGACGGTCGGCTGCGCTGGGTTCACGCCACAGGTCGCACCTTCTACGACAACGCCGGGACGCCGATTCGCTTTGCCGGCAACACCATAGACGTGACCGAGCGCAAGCAGGCAGAAGACGCCCTCGCCTTTGTGGCGTCGATAGTCGAGTCTTCCGACGATGCGATTATCGGCAAGCGATTGGACGGCACCATTCTCAGTTGGAACGCCGGCGCTGAACGGCTCTACGGTTATAGCGCCGAAGAGGTCATCGGCAAGCATATTCGCCTGCTCGCCGACGCCGACCATGACGATATCGACGACATTCTTGCACAACTCCAAAACGACAAACATATTCATCATTACGAAACCGTGCGGGTGAAGAAGAACGGCGAGACCTTTGACGTTGCCCTGACCATCTCGCCGATCAAAGGCCCTGCGGGCGCGCTCACCGCCGCTTCGACCATCGCCCGCGACATCACCGAGCGCAAGCGCGCCGAACAGGAGCGCGAGCGCTTGATGGCCGAGATAGACAATCAGCGCACGCGCTTGAACAACGTCGTTGCCAACGTGCCGGGCGTCGTCTGGGAAGCCTGGGGCCAGCCCGATACCGCCTCGCAGCGCATCAACTTCGTCAGCGACTATGTTGAATCCATGCTCGGCTACAGCGTCGAGGAATGGCTACAGACGCCGAACTTCTGGCTGACGATTGTGCATCCCGAAGACCGCGAGCAGGCGGCGCGCACGGCGGCGGAAAACTTTGCCAGCGGCGGCGGGTTGAATCAGTTCCGCTGGCTGAAGAAAGACGGGCGAGCCTTATGGGTCGAGGCGCGCGATGTCGTCATACGCGACGAACAGGGCCAAGCCGTCGGCATGCGCGGCGTGACGATGGACATCTCGGAACGCAAGCGCGCCGAAGAAGAACGCGCCCATTTTCTCGCCGAGCAGCAACGGCTGATCCTCGCCGAGCAAGCGGCCCGCGAGGCCGCCGAAGCCGGCGAGCAGCGCTCGCGCTTTTTGGCCGAAGCCAGTGCCGTGCTCGCTTCGTCGCTCGATTATGAAGCGACGTTGCGCAGTGTCGCGCGATTGGCGGTGCCGCAACTGGCCGACTGGTGCGTCGTGCATATTGCCGAAGAGGGCCAGCCCGTCAAGCAACTGGCCATCATGCACATTGACCCGGCGAAGGTGAGATGGGCCAAAGAGCTTGGCGTGCGCTATCCGCCCGATGTGAACGCGCCGCGTGGCGTGCCGAATGTAGTGCGCACAGGCAAATCGGAGTATTACCCGAAGATTGACGACCGGATGCTCGTCGAAACGGCGTATGATGAAGATCACCTTCACATTCTGCGCGCCGTTGGCATGAACTCGGCAATGATCGTGCCGCTTGCGGCGCGCAATCGCACGCTCGGCACCATTACGCTTGTCGCTACGGATTCTCATCCGCCTTACACCGAAGCCGATCTGGCGCAGGCTGAAGACCTGGCAGGGCGTGCGGCGCTCGCCGTCGACAACGCCATGTTGTTTGCCGAAGCGCATCGCGCGCGCGCCGAGGCTGAAGAAGCCAACCGCATGAAGGACGAATTTCTGGCTACCGTGTCGCACGAGTTGCGCACGCCGCTCAATGCCATCGTCGGCTGGTCGCACATGCTACGCACGCGCAGCTTCGACGAAGCGACAACAGCGCGGGCGCTAGAGACCATCGAGCGCAACGCCAAGTCGCAGGCGCAGATCGTCGAAGACATCCTCGACGTCTCGCGCATCATCACCGGCAAGCTGCGCCTGGACGTGCAGCCTGTCGACCTGGCAGCGATCATCGAAGCGGCTCTGGATTCGGTGCGGCCTGCGGCAGAGGCCAGAGAGATTCGCTTGCAGGCGATCCTCGACCCGCGCGCCGGCCCTGTGTCGGGCGACACCAATCGCCTGCAACAGGTCGTCTGGAATCTGCTGGCGAATGCCGTCAAGTTTACGTCGAAAAACGGGCGTATACAGGTACGACTGGAACGCGTCGCTTCGCACGTTGAGATCATCGTCGCCGACACAGGGCAGGGCATCCGCGCCGACCTGCTGCCGTTTGTCTTTGATCGCTTCCGTCAAGGCGATTCGACGAGCACACGGCTACATGGCGGACTCGGATTGGGACTGGCGATTGTCCGCCATCTGGTCGAACTGCATGGCGGCACGGTGACGGCGGCAAGCACCGGCGAAGGTCAAGGCGCGACCTTCACGGTGAAGCTGCCGCTGATGCCCTTGCAGGCCGAACGCTACGACACGGGGCGCGTGCCTGCGAGCGCGCCGAGCACGTCGCCGTTGCAGGAAGCCCCCGACCTGAAGGGCATCAAGGTGCTGGTCGTCGACGACGAGCCGGACACGCGCGACATGCTGCGGACGATGATCGGGCAGTTCGGCGCGCAGGTGAAGGCGTGCGCGTCGAGCCAGGACGCGTTGCAGGTCTTTCACGAATGGCCGCCGGATGTGATCGTCAGCGACATAGAGATGCCGGGCGAAGACGGCTATCAATTGATGCGGCAGATTCGCGCCCTTGGGCTGGAGCGCGGCGGCAAAACGCCGGCGGTGGCGCTGACGGCCTACGCGCGTACAGAAGACCGCACGCGGGCGTTCGCCGCCGGTTACCAGATGCACATCGCCAAGCCCGCCGATCCGATTGAGCTGGCGGCGGCGATTGCGAGCCTTGCCTCGCAACGCCACAACCGCTTAAATTGATGGGCGTTAAGGCAAGCGGTACGCGGAGGAGCGACGCGGCGACAGGGCGACGCGGCGACGCGGCGAGGGAGAGACGCAGAGACGTAGTGATCGACAGTTCGCTTTATTTTCTCCGCGTCGCCGCGTCGCCGTGTCCCCGCGTCGCCTTGATGGAATCAGGGGATGAACAGGCAGATGCTGAATATTAGCCGCAGACCCTCAAGCGCGCTCAGCTACGCGGTCGCCGTGCTGTCGGTGGCGCTGGCGCTCGGCATCACGGAACTGTTGCAGCAGGATGTGAGACCGACGCCGCTGTTTTTTCTCGCCGTGTCGATCAGCGCGTGGTATGGCGGGCTGGCCGCAGGCAGCCTGGCCTCGCTACTGGCGGTGCTGGCGGTTGATTACTTTCTGCTGATCCCCATCCATGCGCTCAAGCCCTCCTGGGATGACCTGCTGCTGTTGCTCTTCTTCATGCTGACCGTGCTGCTCATTGACTACGAAAGCCGGCGGCGTCGGCGCGCCGAATCGTCATTGCGCCGTGCTCTCGAAGAACTCGATGCCAAAGTAAAGGAGCGCACCGCAGAGCTTGCTGCCGCAAACGCCTCATTGCAGGCGCAGGCCAGCGCGCGGGCGCATTCGCAAGCCGCTCTGAGTCAGAGTGAGCAACGTTACAGAGAGCTTTTCGAGAATGCCAACGACATGGTTTACACCCTTGATCTTGAGGGCCGGATGACCGGGCTCAACAAAGCCGGCGAGCGATTGCTGGGCTATAGCCGCGACGAGATGATGGGCCGGTCTATCGACATGCTGATCAAGCCGGAAGATATGGCGCGCATGCGAGAGATGATGGAGCGCAAGCTCAAGGGCGAGCAGTTGACGACCTACGAGATAGAGATCGCCGCAAAGGATGACCGTCAGGTGACGCTCGAAATCAGCAGCCGGCTGATTTATGACGCAGGCATCCCCGCAGGCATTCAAGGCACGGCGCGCGACATCACCGAACGCAAGCGCACGCAGGAGGCGTTGCGCTTGAGTGAAGCGCGTTACAGAACGCTGGTCGACGCGATGCAGCAATTGATCTGGGTCAACGACGCCGAAGGTAAGAACATCTATGTCAACCGGCGGTGGCGCCAGTATATGGGCCGGCCTGCGCCGATGCAGCACGGCCTCGATTGGTTCACACTGGTTCATCCAGACGATGTGGCAGCCGTGCGGCAGGCGCGGCGGCAAGGCTTGAGCGCGGGCACGGCTTACGAGGGCGAATTGCGCTTCCGGCGCAATGACGGCGCTTATCGCTGGCATCTGTTGCGCACCTTGCCGATGCGCGACGCCGACGGGCGCATCATTCAATGGCTCGGCACGGCGACAGACATACACAACCTCAAACTGGCGGAAGAGAACGAGCGTTTCCTTGCCGAAGCGAGCACGCGGCTCGCTTCATCGCTCGATTACCAGGTGGCGCTCGAACGCCTGGCGCGGCTGATCGTCGAGCGGCTGGCGGACTGGTGCGTCATCGACGTGCTTGAAGACGGCGAGTTTCGCCCGCTGGCGGTCGCACATCACGATGCCGCGAAAGAGACTCGCCTGCGCCGCATGCGCAACCGCTATCCGGTCATCAAGGGGCAGCCGAGCCTGGTGCGCGATGTCGCCGAGAGCGGCACGCCTGTACTGCTGTCGGAAGTCCCTACGTCATTGCTCAACTTCTATTCGCGCGACGATGAACACTTTCAGGCCATCAGCGATTTAAGCCCGCGTTCCAGCATGGTCGTGCCGTTGATCGCGCGAGGCCGCGCCCTGGGCGTCATGTCGCTGGCCATAGCGGAATCGGATCGCCGTTACGACGAAACTGATCTGGCGCTCGTCAGAGACCTGGCCCGCCACGCCGCGCTGGCCATTGACAACGCGCGGCTCTATCGCGAAGCACAGGAAGCCAACCGCCTGAAAGACGAATTTCTCGCCACTGTGTCGCACGAACTACGCACGCCGCTCAATGCCATCATGGGCTGGGCCGAGATGCTGCGCGCAGGCCGTCTCGATGGCGAGATGACAGCGCAGGCTCATGAAACCATCGCGCGCAACGCCAAATCGCAGGCGCGCATCATCGATGACATACTCGACGTGTCGCGCATCATCACCGGTAAACTGCGCCTTGACGCAGAGCCTGTCGAGTTGGCCGCCATCGTCGGCAGCGTCATTGAAGCGGTGCGGCCTGCGGTTTTAGCGAAGAACATTACACTCGATGTGGCGCTTGATGAAGCGGCGAGCGCGGTTTCGGGCGACGCCGGGCGATTGCAACAGGTGGCATGGAATCTGTTATCCAACGCCATCAAGTTCACGCAGGAAAACGGGCGGGTGACGGTGCGGCTCGACCGTGACGGCGCGGAAGCGCGCTTGACGGTGTGCGACGATGGCTGCGGCATCAAGCCGGAGTTTCTGCCGCACGTCTTTGATCGCTTCCGGCAGGCCGACAGTTCCTACACGCGGCGGCACGGCGGGCTTGGGCTGGGGCTGGCCATCGTCCGCCACCTGGTCGAGATGCATGGCGGCACGGTGACGGCGGAAAGCGCCGGCGACGACCAGGGCGCGACCTTCACCGTCAGACTGCCGCTGTTAAAACATGCCGGCGCAGGGATGAAGGCGGAGACCGGCGAGACGCCTGCGGCCTCTGCTATTCACCCTGCCTCCCTGCGCTTGCCTCCGTCGTTGTCCGACCTGTGGTTGCTCGTGGTTGACGATGACTGCGACGCCCGCGAACTGATGGTCGAAGCGCTCGGCCAGCGCGGCGCGAAAGTGACGAGTGTAGGTTCGGCTATAGAGGCGATGGCGATACTTTCCAAAGGGACGAGCGGCGGGCTGCCGGATGTGCTGCTGTCGGACATCGGCATGGCGGGAGAAGACGGCGTGGACTTGATTCAGAAGATCAGGGCGAACGGGGAAGCGGCGCTGCGCGAGATGCCTGCGATAGCAATTACCGCTTATGCGCGTCCCGAAGACCGCGCTCGCGTCCTCGAAGCCGGCTATCAACTGCATGTCGCCAAGCCGTTTGATACGGACGAGCTGATCCGCGCCATCATCGCGCTTGCCGAACAACATAGCAGAGATACGGCGACGCGGGGACGCGGCGACACGGCGAATGGAAATTGAAGTTCAGTCCTAATCCTTGTCGCCGCGTCGCCCTCTCTTCTCTCAATCGAGCCGCATTTGAAAATCGGCGACCAGCGGCAGGTGATCCGAAGCCAGCAGCGACAGGCGGTTGCGGAACAGCGTCATCGCTTCAAGCACCAGCGAATCCTCATAATAGACATGATCGAGATGCAATAAAGGCAGCACACCGGGGTAGGTGCGCGAGCGCGGCAGGTGCAGGCGCACGTCGGCGCTCACCAGATGCGAGGCTAGCAGCCGCGTCGCCAGGCCGCGCGTCCATTCGTTGAAGTCGCCTAACATCAGGCGCGGCCCGCTGAGTTTCTGGTTGTTGAGAATTGCTTCGTCAATCAACTGCCGCCCCTGATGCCGCCGCTCCAGGTAAGCCGTGCCGAGATGCACATTGAAAATGTGAACCAGGCTACTTTTGGCGATTTCAACGTCAGCCCGCAAGCAGCCGCGTTGCTCGCGCCCGCGCACGCTGATGTCGTAATTGTGCGTCGCGATCATCGGCCAGCGGCTCAAGACGACATTGCCGTAAATGCCGCCACGCAGCCGGCGCGTGCCGCCAACCGTGTGTGACAACTTGAGTTGCTCGGCAATGAAGCGCGCCTGATCGTCTTCGGGCTTGCCGTCGGCGATAGAAAGCACTTCCTGCAAAGCAATAATGTCGGCATCGATCTCGCCGAGCACCTCGACGATGCGCTGTGGCCGCACGCGCCGATCCATGCCGCGACACCGATGAACATTATATGTGACGACCCGTAACCGCATGATCAGAAATGATGAATGATGAAGGATGAATGATGAATGATGGGGATGGCTGGAGATGCGCTGCGCGCGCGGCGGAAACGGATGTGAGATTGTCTATAAATAATCCGCCTTCCTTTTTCTCTTTAGTTCATCATTCATCATTTATCATTCATCGTTTATTACTGTTGTCGTTCGAGCAGCCAGCCTAGCCATTCCTGCGCGCGTTCCAGAGGCGAGCGCCGCCGCCAGGCTGTGTAAGTGACTTCGCGGCTATTGCTGATGTCGCGCGCGAAGTCTTCTTCGAGTCGCGCGGCAAGTTTTTCATCGCAGGCTGCAAGGTTCACTTCGTCATTGAGGCCAAACGAACGATTGTCAAAATTAGTCGAGCCGACGACACTCCACAGGCCGTCAATGATCATGACCTTCGCATGAATCATTGCCGGCTGGTATTCAAATATGCGCGCCCCGTTGCGCAGCAGCTTGCCGTAAAGCCGGCGGCTGGAAGTGCGCGTCAGCAGGTGATCGGAATGGCTGCCTGGCGTGACAATCTGCAAGTCGACGCCGCGTTCTTTCATGGCGCGAACCAACTCGCCGCGGGCGCTGCGGTCAGGCAAAAAATATGGCGTCGTGATGTATATGCTCTTTTGCGCCGACGCCAGCAGTGCTTGAAAGAGCATACGGGCGCGCGTCGATGCGCCGATGGTCGGCGAACTGTTAATCACCATGGCCACGGTGTCGCCGCCGGCATCGCAGTAAGGGAAATAGCCGGGATCGGTCAATACTTCGCCTGACGATTCGAGCCAGTTTTCGGCAAACGACGATTGCAATCCGGTGACTTCCGGGCCTTCGACGCGAAACATGGTATCGCGCCAGCGCGGGTGGCGGTGTTTGCCTTTGTACCAGTGATCGGCGATGCCCGCGCCGCCGAGGAAGCCGACTTCGCCGTCTATGATGATCAACTCGCGGTGCGTGCGGTTGTTGATGCGCGGCAGCGTGTCCCATCTGATGGGGTGATACCAGCAGACGCGCCCGCCGGCATCGAGCAGTTCCTGATAGAAGCTCTGCCAAGTGGCAAAGCTGCCGATGGCGTCGAGCACGAGATTGACGCGCACACCATTGCGCGCGCGTTCCGTGAGCGCCGTGACAAAGCGGCGGGCGATCTCGCCTTTTTGAAAGATGTAGGCTTCGATATTGATGCTGTGCTTCGCCTGGCCGATGGCGTCGAGTTCGGCTTCGTAAAAGCAATCGCCGTTGGTGAGGACTTCAATGCGGTTGGTGCGATGGACTTGCGTATCGGCGAGCGCCGCGAGCACGCGCTGAAAGTCTGCGGAATCGGGCAGCGCGGATGAAGCGGCGTTGATCTTGTAGGGCAGACCTGGCTCGAACAATGCCAGTACGAGCATCAACGCGAGAAACGCAAT
The DNA here is from genome assembly GCA_039648975.1 of Blastocatellia bacterium. Taxonomy (GTDB): domain Bacteria; phylum Acidobacteriota; class Blastocatellia; order UBA7656; family UBA7656; genus DATENM01. The sequence goes on along the minus strand of JBBWZK010000012.1, from coordinate 11,698 downwards.
GGCGATAGTGGCGAGAACGTCGTAACCCGAAACATCCATGCTCGATAACGCCGGACTGCAAGTAGCGATAAGAAGAAATGGTACGCCCGGCAGGACTCGAACCTGCGACCCCTTGCTTAGAAGGCAAGTGCTCTATCCGACTGAGCTACGGGCGCGCAATCGACCAGCTTGTTCAAAAAGCAACTGAGCAACGAGGAAGCGAAAACGACTGCTGCGGCGATGCGCAATGATCGCCGGAGCCACCAGCTTGCGCCTTCTCGTTCCCGACTTATTTTTCACGAGCGACGCGGCATAAGTCAAGCATCGCAACCGGTGACATGAGAGGGATGCTAGAATCTCCAGGGCCGAGCGCCCGCGCTTGCCGCATGATAATGTTCGTGACGAGAGAAAAGGTGGATGTATAATTCGACGAGAATTTGGCCGTCTAAGCAGGCTGGTTTTACAGCAAGTGGTTGTAATATAGCAACGTAGAAAATGCGCAGCCTGCTTATATGGCGAAATGTGTGTAAAACAATGCGCTCATTCGTCCGTCTAATGTATGTGTTAGACGGCTAAGGTTTTGGTGATAACGGAGGTCCGATGAATGATCTAGATCGATATTATGAAACCCTTGAATTGGCTCCCGATGCGTCCCCAGAGGAAGTAAAGCAAGCTTATAGAGATTTAGCAAGGGTATGGCATCCAGACCGCTTTGCCCATGATGCCAGACTACAACAAAAAGCTCAGGAAAGACTAAAGGAAATCAATGAAGCTTATGAGAAGCTGAGAAATTTCAATCAACGCACTCACTCAAGTACGGTTCAACCAGAGCCTCAATCTCACCAAAATGAATCTAACCCAAATCCAAACATATCTCGATCAGAAGATTCTCATGTACCATCAGAGCCACCTAGGTTCGTACAAGTACTTCATTCCTCGCAAAAATGGCCTGTATTTACTCTACTTTTCGCTGTAGTGGCTTTTGTTGCATTAGCCATAATCTTTAATCAGTTCCGTGGTCATGATAATTCCTCTGTGATTAATACGAAACCAGAATCTACAATAAATTCTTCGCCAGATAAACCAGAATATAAATCTACCTCACAGACATCACCTCGTGTAACAGAGGCCAAAGCTCCTGACGCTGAAGCCCCCAATGATGTTGGCTCAGAGTCTATATGGAGAGTATCCGAAAACGTTAGATCGGATTTATATGCGGAGTGTCAGGGTTCATCAGATGACAAACTCTCAGATTGTGTCTCGTCATTCATGAAAAAACACGGAGCTTCTTCACGAGCTATAGAGTTTGCAAGATTGATGAAGTGCCAAGCATTTTTGATCTCATTCAGAGAAGCTGGAAGAGTTGATGTTGGAAGAATCTATTACATCTTCAGAGTTAATGACAATGATGCACTCGTATTCCTGAATGGAACTCCAGAAGTGATCGATGCTGAAAGCCCATGCTGTGATGCTACCAATGCGCAAGGGGATTTAGCAGAATGCGAGTGCCAGAAAGGTACAGACGAATCCTCTGTCGGGTTCCATCCTGCATTTCAGTCCATAACTTCTCGCACCAATGGTGGGCAATGCTTTGTCGTTCGCTCAGAAGAAAGATCATGCCATGCGTGTGAAATTGAGTCCCATATATTTCACGCATACAATTTTGATGATTCAGGTAAATTCTTGAGTACTAGATTTATTTCCGGGCGAGCAGTTGCATTAAGCAAAAAAGAACCAGAGTAATAAGCTATATTGCTATGCTTTAACCTTTCACTCAAACGCCGTCTAAGAGGGGTTCCAGCGGAGACCGCGAAGCCAGTTTCTCATGTTTTCTTTCAGTGTTTGGCGCGACCTCGCTGAACGTCAGCATTAGATGCCGACAATCTCAGCCTTGCCTTTTGTCAGTGAAGGCAGAATGGATAGTATTTTAGGGACTAGAGGTTTCAGATCCGCTAATCGATTTGAAGGGGCTTGCAAAACTAAAACAGCAATGTTGAATTTGGGCAGATTCTGTTGGAAAGATTCCGATCAACAGTGAGAAAGACATCAAACTCCTTTTCAGCCAGACCGAGGAGTTCGCCATTCTTAATCGTCGCCCATCCCATCTGCGGTACGGTTTTAACAAAATGTCCTGGTAGCTCTTTGGCGAACCGTCTATCTACGCATTCGTCTAAAAGAAGCTTCATGTCATGCCACCATTTTGATCATTTGTTCTTTCGCCTCTTCCAAAAAGGCGATGACTTGCTCCCTACCGACCGTTGGAAAACCATCGAGAAAATCATCGATGGATTCTCCGCCTTTGATGTATTCTATGAATGTTTGGACAGGCACTCTAGTTCCAGTAAAGACCGGAGTACCTCCCATCACGTCAGGGGATGAGGATATAATCTGTTTGTTCATAAGCCTATGGTATTCAAAGAGAGTTCTAAAGATCAAGACAGGCATCTGACCGCCTGTTCTCGCAAAGGCCGCGAAGCGAGTTTCTCATAGCTCCCTGAGTGTCACGCGCGGCTCCGCTGAATCGGGACGTCAGACGCTTGCGCGCTGAAATGGATTGCTGTTGGTGTGATCCTTTTGATGTATTATAGAAAATGATAGGCAGGCTGGATTTGGAAGGGAGATAGACTTATGGCTCGTCCAACAGACCACATTACAAAAGAGAACAAGTACCTTGGTATCTCTATTAGCCCAGAGGAGCTTGTCCGACGCAAACAAACCGATAAGCCGGTATGGGAAATGGTGCTTGAAATAATGAAGGATGTGCCTGAAAAGGAAATAGACGAGCTGCCGACCGATGGGTCTGAAGAGCACGATCACTATATTTACGGCACACCGAAGAAGAATTCATGAACCAGATATTTGCCGACACAAGCTATTGGGTCGCGTTAATTGATCCTAAAGATAAATGGCATTCTAAAGCCTTAAATCTGAGTCGGTCGTTTGCAGGTTTGAAATTCATAACAACAGACGAAGTTCTCAGTGAGGTGCTTACTTTTTTCTCCGGTTACGGCTCTCATATACGTAAAAGCGTTGCAGAGATCATCTTCGGCATTCTCACAAATGAAACCTATGTCGAAGTAGTTGAGCAGAGTCGTGAATCATTTCTTTCAGGACTGGCTCTTTACGAAAAGCGGCTTGATAAGGAGTATAGCCTTACGGATTGTATATCGATGTAGCTAATGCGAGCAGAAGGAATAAACGAAGTATTAACGAATGATAGACACTTTGCACAAGAGGGCTTTACTACTCTACTCGTAGATTAAGAAGAACCGAGGAGCGACTATAAGCAAGACGGGTCTAATAAGCGCCTGCAATGGTAATAGGGATGAAATATCAATCAACGCTCGCAAACAGAATCAAGGTCTCCTGGCTTCTAATCGGCGTGATATTACTCACTCCTGCCGATTCCAAGTCACAAGCCTCGACAAATAAATCAGAGACCGGCAAAGTCATCGTGATTGGATTTGTTGGCGGGTTAAGAAGCCCTGAAGATACCAACCAGGGCGTTGTGCAAATCAGAAATCGGCTGAAAAATATCGGCTGTGATGATCTGCAAGTAAATACCTATAGTCATTTTCACTGGGGCAGAGCTTATAAGCATATTTTCCAGGCCATCGATTCAGACCACAATGGCGGCCTTTCAGATGAGGAGCTTCGGCAAGCTCCAAAGCTAATCATCTTTGGTCACAGCCTGGGAGGATGGGCGGTCATCAAGCTCGCCAAACGATTGGAAAAAGCGCATATCCCAATAGAACTCACTGTGCAACTCGATACGGTTGGAATCGGCGACGCCGTGGTGCCGGGCAATGTTAAATTCGCCATGAATTATTATCAGAGAAGCCAATGGCCAGTTCGCGGCGAAAAAAGAATCAGAGCCGAAAATGCCAGTTCAACCAATATCATCGACAATATCCTGATTCAGCATGTTCGACATGAAGCCCTGGCAACCAAGCTTCAAATATCCGATTTTATAACTGATCGGGTTCGTGCCCTGTGCCGTTGACGACGAGCGTTTGCGGGCAGCCGTGGCGCGCGACGGTTGCAAAAACGATCAACGGCTGGTCGCACTCATGATTAAGGAATCACAGGAGACAGGATGAAGAGAATACGATCCATCATGGTTATTGCACTGGTCATGGTTTGCATGAACCAGACAATGGCTCAGTCGGCTCAACCCGGCATGGGCAGATCCTTCAAAGGCCCGATGGCGGTGCAACTCTGGAGTTTTCGCAACGATTTCAAAACCGATGTTCCCGGCACCTTGAAACGCGTGCGCGAACTCGGCTTCACTAACGTTGAACTGGCCGGCTATTACGGCATGACCGCCAAACAGTTTCGCGCTGAACTCGATAAGGCGGGGCTGCGTGCCGTCAGCATGCATATTGGTTATGAGACGGCGCGCGATGGCCTTGATCAGGTGATTCAGGATGCGAAGATTCTCGGCGTTCAATACGTCGGCGTGCCGTGGATCAAATCGCCGTTTACCAGAGATGATTGTCTTGCGGCCATCAAGGTCTTCAACCAAGCGGGCAGACGGCTGGCAGCAAACCATCTCAGGTTTTTCTATCACCTGCACGGCTACGAATTCGTTCCCGACGAAGGCGGCAAAGGGACTTTATTCGATCTGCTGATGACGAAAACCGATCCGCGCTTTGTCAGCATGCAACTGGATACGGCCCATGTGGCTTATCCTGGGCAGGACCCTGCGCAGCTCATGCGGAAGTACCCCGGACGGTTCAGCTCTTTACATCTGAAGGATGTTCGCGGCGATGTCGCCGGCAATAACTCAGGCGTTTTCAAAGACGAAGACGGCAGGCCGCTTGGTCAGGGAAAGATTGACTGGCCGAGCACGCTGAAAGCGGCGCGCAAAGAAGGCGTCCGTTGGTACATCGTCGAAGACGAAACCCCAGGCGTTTGGCAGGGGATTGCTGAGAGCTTGAAGTATCTTCAGAACGTCAGCTATTAGAAAATCGGTTCTGGCGTCCGCGCTGGCTGGCTTAGAGACCGATTCGTCAATCAGAGACAACCTACCAGGCCGCCGGCGCGCGATGGCAAAGCAAGCTACCGCACGCCGGCGGTTTATTTGTGCATCGTTTTGCTACTCAAGCGGCGCGCGTTCCTTGCAACTTTTCGACATTGCGCCTTTCCGCTTTTCGCCCCTCGGCCAGCCATTGTATAGTTCATCGTCAATCGACGGCAGATTGAACAGTGATTACCTTCAGGCCCTCGTTAGCGATGTGCTAAGATTCAAACTGTAAGGAGTAGCAGTAGTAATGAGAATCCGTCACCTCCCCCTCCTCACACTGATATTCGCGCTCGTGTTGTCGCTGGTGCCCGCCAGAGCCGACGGGCCGCACGACATCACGACCACCAGCAACGCCAAAGAAATCCGCCAGTGGGAAGTCACAGGCCCATGGGGCGGTGACGTGCGCACGCTGGTGGCTGCGCCTGACAATAGTGATGCGCTTTATCTGGGCACGAGCGACGGGCAGATCTTTCGCTCGACCGATGGCGCGCGCACGTGGCGCAGGATGAAGCCCGGACTCGGCGAGCGCGGCCTGTCGATTGACAGCATCGTCATTGATCCGCGCGACAGCCGCGTGATCTACGTTGGCGCATGGGCGGTGGCGCGCGATGTTAATGGCGGCGTCTTCAAGAGCGAAGACGGCGGCGAACGCTGGAAGCTGCTTGAGGGGACGAAAAAATTATCTGTGCGTTCACTGGCCCTCGCGCCTTCGGATTCCAACATTATTCTGGCCGGCAGCGCCAACGATGATCCGAAACTGAACGGCACCTGGCGCTCGACCGACGCAGGCCGTTCCTGGCAGCGCATCTCGCCCGAAGGCGACAAAGAGATTCACAACATCGAATCCATCGCCATCCACCCGCGCAATCCTAACGAAATCTACGTCGGCACCTGGCACCTGCCCTGGAAGACGACCGACGGCGGCACGACCTGGAAACAGACGGGCTACAAGGGCAATGGCGTCATTGACGATTCAGACGTCTTCGGCGTCTCGGTTGACCCGACCAATCCCGAACTTGTTTATCTGAATGCGTGCAGCGGCATCTATCGCTCGAATTCAGCGGGCGAGCACTGGGTCAAGATACCCGGCATTCCGTTCACCGCGCGCCGCACCTATTACCTGTTGCCGCACCCGACCAATCCGAACATCATCTTTGCAGGCACCAGCGAAGGGCTGTGGCGCACCAAAGACGGCGGCAAACGCTGGATGCTGCTGACCTCGAAGAGCCACGTCATCCGCTCGGTCGTCGTCACCCCGGACAAGCCCAAGCGTGTCCTCATCGCTACGGATGATTACGGCGTGCTGGCATCGGATAACCTTGGCGACGAGTTCACGGATGCCAACATAGGCATCATTCACCGGCACATTCTGGCGATACTGCCCGACGCGCAGGAGCGCGGGCGTTTGCTGGCGAGCGTCTTTCACGACGGCTCTGCCGGCAGTGTATTCGTCTCCGGCGACGGCGGCGAATCGTGGCACTCGTCGTCGCGCGGCCTGGGGACGCGCGATGTCTATGCCTTTTATCAAATGCCGGACGAAGCCAACGTGATCTACGCAGGCACGAACACCGGCGTCTTTCGCTCGAATGACCGGGGCGCAAACTGGTCGTTCGTCGGCAAACCGCAAGTGAAGATCGACAAGCCTGTGAAGAAGCCCGTGCGCCGCACGCGCGGCAAACGCGCCAGCCTCAATGACACGGATGTGATGCCTGCTTCGCGCGCCATTGGCCAATATCAGACCGCGCCCGCCGCGCTGGTCGCTTCGCAGAAGTCGCGCTCGTCAAAGAAATCATCAGCCCGCTCATCGCAGCATCGCGCGCCGAAGAAAGAGAAAAAAGTAGTCGTGCCTACAGAGCCCGTCGGCCCGCCGATGTTTGAATTGACGCGGCAGATTGACGACATCACGAGTTTCATCGACGCCGAAGGCCATCGCGGCTTGCTGGCGGCGACCATGGATGGGCTGTACCGCACGTTTGACGAAACCAAGGGCTGGGAGAAAGTCTATCTTGGAAGCTACGATCCTATGGGGCGCGTCTATTCTGTATCGACCCACAAGGACGCACCGAAGCGCATTCTCGTCGGCACTAAAGAGGGCCTCTACATTTCTGACGATGGCAGCGCGACCTGGCTGCACGTTGATCGCGGCCCGAGTGATATTGCCGTCAAGGCCATCGCGCAAGCGCCCAACGATCCGCAGACGATTCTGCTCGGCACCAATCAAAACATTTTCCGTTCGACCAATGGCGGGCGCACCTGGGTGCGACGCGGCGGCGGCTTGCCGGCGGGCGACTTCACGTCTGTGGTCTTCAACCCGGCGAATCCCGATGAAGTGATGGTCGCCGAATACTCGAAGGGCGGCGTCTATCGCTCGACCGACAAGGGCTATTCGTGGGAGCGGCTCGACGCCATCGGCGGCGCGGAACTGCCGACAACGCGCATCTGGACTTTATCGTTCGATCCGTTCGAGCGCGACCGCGTCTACGCCGGCAGCTTTTCGAGCGGCGTCTACGTGCTGACATTTCAAAGAGGAGCGGCGAATACGAGCCAGTGAGCAGGAAGCAGGAAGCAGTAGGCAGGAGGCAGGAAGCGGTAGGCGGTCAAATCGGCTAACGAGTCGCACTGGAAGTTCAATCCGAATTTACTACCGACCAATTCCTGCCTCCTGCTTCCTGCCTCCTGCTTCCTGTTCACTGTCTCCTGCCTACTGAACATGAAGATTCACGAATATCAAGGCAAGCAACTGTTGGCGAAGTACGGCGTGACGGTGCCGCGCGGCGAGGTAGTTGATGCGCCGGAGCAGGTGCGCGCCGTGGTTGAAAAACTCGGACTGCCGGTTGTGGTTAAGGCGCAGATACACGCCGGCGGGCGCGGCAAAGGTGGCGGCGTAAGGCTAGCGCGCACGCTTGAAGAGGCTGAAGAACTGGCCCGCCAGATCATCGGCATGAAACTGGTGACGCATCAGACAGGCCCCGAAGGCCGCCAGGTGCGCCGCGTGTTGATCGAAGAAGGCTTGAAGATCAAGCAGGAATTCTATCTCGGCATCGTCCTTGATCGCGCCATTTCACAACTGGTCTTCATGGCTTCGTCGGCGGGCGGCATGGAGATTGAAGAAGTCGTCGCCAACGAGCCGGAGAAGATTTTGAAAGAAGCCATTGACCCGGCAGTCGGCTTACAGGCGTTTCAGGCGCGCAAGCTGGCTTTCGGCATCGGCATCCCGAAAGAGTCGATCAACAAAGCGGTGAAGTTCATGCTAGCGCTCTACCGCGCTTATGTTGAGATGGACTGCTCGCTTGTCGAAATCAATCCGTTCCTGCTGACCGAAGACGGCGAATTGTACGCCCTGGACGCCAAGCTGAGCTTTGACGACAACGCCTTGTATCGCCACAAAGAGTACGCCGAGTTGCGTGATCTGAACGAAGAAGAGCCGCTGGAGATCGAAGCCTCGAAGTATGATTTGAACTATATCAAGCTCGATGGCAACATCGCCTGCATGGTGAACGGCGCGGGCTTGGCGATGGCGACGATGGATTTTATTAAGTTAGCGGGCGGCGAGCCGGCCAACTTTCTGGATGTCGGCGGCGGCGCTTCGCAGGCGCGCGTCGAGAACGCCTTTCGCATTCTGTTAATCGACGAGAACGTCAAGGCAGTGTTGATCAACATCTTCGGCGGCATCGTGCGCACAGACATGGTGGCAAGCGGCGTCATCGCTGCGGCCAGGAACATCGGCATCAACATACCGGTCGTCGTCCGCTTGGAAGGCACGAACGTCGAGCAGGGCCGCAAGCTCATCGAAGAATCCGGCCTGGGCTTCGTCACCGCTTCAGGCATGAAAGACGCGGCGGAAAAAGTCGTCGCGCTGGCCGGCCAGTCAGGTTAGCGTTAGAGATAAACAACTTCATAAACCAATCAGCGGCGCTTCAGAATCGTTCTGAAGCGCCGCTGATTGGGGTTTATAGAGCATTTCTGAAAAGTCCTGTAGGGACGCAATGTTTATAGTTACCGTTGCCAATAAAATCACAAGCCCCGTAGGGGCGAAATGTCGACATTGCGCTCCTAACGGAGCTTGGATTCTCTGAGACGCCAGTAACTATAAACATTGCGTCCCTACGGGACTTTTCATCAACACTCCTGCCCGCAAAGCTCTCGCTTCATTTTACGCTCTCCATGTTTTGTTGACGACTGCCATGATCATTTCTTGCAGAAGTGAACTGCCCTATGAGCTACGACACGGGGGTCAGCTTGGCGTTGATCTCGACGGTTATGGGCCGCCCGCCGAGGCCGCTCGCCGGCACCTTCACGCTCAACTGGTAGCCGCCGCGCAGGCTGTATTCGCCGGGCTTCGTGATATCGAGCGTCTGGTCGGTCTCGTCGTAGATGCGCACGGGCTTGGCGAACGACGGGCCTTGCAGCGAGATTTCGGCGATGTCGAGGTCGCTTAAGACCGACGCCACGAGCTGCACCTTGCCGGTCTGCTCGATGCGGATGTTCATCCAGATGGACTCCTGCACGATGGCATGGCCGGTGGCTGCCTGATCCTGCGGCAACTCGACGGTGCCCTTGCTCGTAAACGCCAGCCCCGTGCATTCGTGATTGGCGTAGTTGATGTACTCCGACGAGGTCTCCAGCCGCGCACTGATCGCGCCGCTGCCGCTGCCGGCGCGCTCCGACAGCACACGGTTGATCTTGCGATACCGATTCTCGCTGGTGATGTTGTAATTGTCATCGCGCGGGTCAGACTTGCCGCTTCTGACCGAGATCGAACCGTTGCGGTTGTCGCCGCCGACAATGAATTTCATCGCTTTCTCCTCCTACCTCCGGCGCACCTGGGCGCCGCCTGTGAAGCTCATCGTGAACGTGCCATAAGGGACGGTGGTCTGCTGCTTCTCGTCCGTGGCGACCGGAACCAGCAGCGCCCTGGTCTGCGCCAGCAGTTCGCCGTTCTGATCTTCGAGGCGCACGTCGAGCGGGCCGGCGACGTCCGCCGGCATCACTTCTTCGGGGACGAACTGCGCCAGCAGCATCTTATCCATTTCGCGCGGCGTGTTCGATACGTAAAGCTCGTAGCCCTGGTGGAGATTCTTGCCGCCCTTGCCCTCGTAAGGCAGGTAGCTTACCGAGCGCACTTCGAGGCGGCCCTTGCAGGTGAACGAGCGACCGCCCTGCGCCGTGATCGTCGCGCGCGCCGCCTCTTTGCTGCCCGGCGCGCGGCGTATCCAGCGCGTGCCCGGCACGATCACACGGCCCCAGCAGCCGGCGAGCGCCGGCAATCCGTCGAGCTTGCGACCGTTCGTAGGCGCTGCCGCGTCCGCCTTCAGCTTGCCGCTCAACGCCCTGCCGACGTAGATGTCAACTGCCGCCAGCAGCGCACTGATCTCGTCGGGAATCTTCACAGAGGCCAGCGCCTGATCGGGCAGCGGCAGCAGGTTGATGGCGAGCGATTCGATGACGTCGCGGAAGGCGAAGACTTCGGTCTTCAGCATCGGGTAAAACTGGTCGGCGAAGTAATCCACCGCGCTCTTGTGTGAGGAGTCGTCCAGGTGGCGCGTCTGATGCGCCTCTATCAGCAGCCGGGCGCACTTCACCTGGATGAGCAGGGCGCGCGTGAATTTCGCTTCCAGCAGGCTGTAGATTTCAAACAGCCGCTCGCCGCTCCAGCCGAGGTCGGCCTCGCGCAGCGCCTGCTGCTTCCATATCTCCAGCAAACCGCGCACGCGCTCGCGACCTCCGCCGCCGACGTCGTCGCCGAGCAAGGCGAGCCGCGCATTGGCGATGTTGGCGACCACAGGGCTGGCGAGAATGGTGCCGGCCAGTTCCAGCGCGCGTTCCTTGCGCTTCTCTAGCGTCGCCTTTGACGTGCCCAGCGTGTGCAGCAGCGCGTAGTAGCTGTCCGCCGAGTTCTCGATCTGCAACATGGTCTGCCAGAGATCTTCTTCGCGCTGCTCGTATAGCAACGTCTGCACCTGCCACTTGAAGTCGGCCATCTCGTTTTTCAGCTCAGTCAGGTCTTTCCGCAGGTCGGCAATCTTGTTCTCAAGCTCGTTGAAGCGCATCTCGGCCCTATGCTCAAAGTCAGGCTCGGGCCGCATGCTCTGCATGGCAAAGATCGCCAGCACCGCCTGTGTGGCATAAGCTTCTACTGTGATGCCCTGGATTTCGACGCCCAGCGCCTTTTCAATCCCGACATCTAACAGTTTGGCGGCAGCCTTCTTGCCGACGAAGAAAAGGATCGTCATTGGATCCATAACCGTTGCTCCTTTCGCGTTGCCCGCCTGTGGCTTCGCGTTCCTTGCCGCTCATTATCGAGGGCGCATGGCTTGCCTCTGGCTCGCGTGAAGCCGCATCTTCATTGGTCTCACTCACCTGAAACGTAAGAATGGATTTAACGTCAACCGCTGTGGCCCGTAGGTTATAACACCTCAACAATGAGAAGTCTAGCGGGTGATCGAGAAGAGCGATTGCCCTGTGTGTGGCGACAGAACCAAGCCATGCTCAACCTGAAAGAGCAATGGCATTAAGTTAGGCGAAGCCTTTGGAGTGCGCCGACTGGTCGGCGCTTTGGTGTGGGTGAAAAAGCGCCGACCAGTCGGCGCACTCCAAAGGCTTCGCCTAACTTAATGCCATTGCTCTTTCAGGTTGAGCATGGCTTGGTTCTGTCGCCACACACAGGGCAATCGCTCTTCTCGATCACCCGCT
>JBBWZK010000484.1:0-5296 GCA_039648975.1 Blastocatellia bacterium | reverse complement strand
CTCGTAAAATTCAAGCTGCCTGTAAGTGAAAGAAGTAAACCTTATTAACGATCTAGTAGGAATTGCCGGTCGATTCGAGCATCTCGACCTGCGTGAGCGTCGGGTCGGGGCGCAGAAGGCGAATCGCATTGAGCGCTGCGGTGACGTTCGCTGAACCCGGCGTGTTGAGTCCAAGCGTTAGAATGCGCACGCCGTTATGAACTTGAATCGCGCCGGATGTCGTCGATGTGTTCGCGCCGAGATCGAATCTGACCACGTCAGCATTCGCGCCGCTGACGGGCCGCTTGCCTGCCGCACTGGGGCGATTGTCGAAGTCGCGGCTCAACAGATAATCTGTGAAGTTCGCAAAGCCCTCGGGCACTCGCGGCGCATTGATGTTTGTCTCGCGCCACAGGTGTGCGCCGCGCGTGAAAATATAATCGGCGGTGGCGACCATCTTCTTGGTGATTTGCCGCTCAACGCCTATGCCGGTTTGCAGCGTGTAAGGGATTTTCAGGTCAGGGCTGACGCGCCGCAGGAAGCTCGCTTCAAGAATGCCGAAACGGTCGATCAGCGAGCGATCAGAGAGCGGCGTAGGAAAGGTTACAGAGTCGAGAACCGCCGACGTGATGTCGGAATTCACCGCCAACGTCGAACGTCCGAGCGAAAAGTCATCAATAGTCCTTAGCAAGGCGCGGTTATAGAACAGACCGAAGCCTGCGCGCACGACCGTCTTTCCCGGCTCGGCAAATTTCTTGAACTTGCGAAACAGCTTGCCGCCGAACGGGTCCCACGCCACCGCGAGGCGCGGGCTGAAATTGTCGCGGTCTTGCAGTATCGACTCATTATCCCAGCGCAGCCCGAACGACAGCGTCAGGTTTGAACGGAGGTGCCACTCGTCCTGCGCGAACAATCCAAGCACGTTGTTCGACGCTTTGCTTTCGGTGTCGAATCGCTGAACGAACTGCTCCGGGCGATTAGCGAGAAAGTCTTCGACGCTGGCGAAGGTGAATTCGCCGCCGCTGGCAAACAGATCGGCAAACGACGAGCGCACGAGTTGCGCGTCTACCCCGACCTTGAACAGATGACTGCCGAGGATGAGCGACAGATTGTCCTGAAGCTGAAAGCGGCGTTCTTCTCTGGCAAAGGCCGGCGAGCCATCGCTACCCGTATACGCGCCGGCAGTGACGCGCTCCGGGTCAAGGATGATGATGCTGATCGAATCCGCGCCGGCTTTGTTGCGCGGCAGCAGGCGCGAATACTGCGCCCGCGCCTGATTGACCAGATGACTTGAAAAGATGTAGTTGTCTGTGCCGCTGATCGAATCGCTGTTGCGGCCTTCGATTAGAATCGTGTCGAGCAAGCGCGCGCCGCCGGGAAAGCCGCGCTTGTTAGCGCCACGCTGCGCGTCGAAACGGACTGAAGCGTTGTGTGCAGCGGTGAAGTTGAAATCCGCACGCCCGTTGATGACGTTGCGGGTTTCGGGCGTCGAAATATCATCTGTAAACAATCCTACAATGCTTCCGGCGCTGACCGGCTGATTCGGCGGCGGCAGCGGAAAGAGGGGATTCGCGGCAACCGGCACGGTGGCGTCGATCTCTGCGGAGTCGGTCACGTCGAATCGCTCGTAGCTGCCAAAAAAGAAGTGCCGCTGCCGCTGGATCGGCCCCGAGACCGTCGCGCCTTCACGGCGCTGCTGCTGCGGCACGCGACCAAGTCCGCGAGCGTTGCGAAAGTAAGTATTGGCGTTCAGAGATTCGTCGCCGAAGTAAAAGTAACCTTCGCCACGCAGCTCGTTTGCGCCGCCGCGCGTTCGCAGGTTGATGCGTCCGCCCGAAGCGCGGCCATATTCGGCGGCATATTGATTGGTGATGATCTGCACTTCGGCGATGGCTTCAGGGTTGAGCGAGATACGTTCGCGGGCGGCGCGGTCGTCGTTGTTGTCGAGCCCGTCAATCGTCAGGTTGTTTGAAGTCGCCGGTGCGCCGGTGAGCGAAAAGATGCCTGCTTCTTCGGGCGAGTTGCGCACGAAAACGCCGCGTCCTTCGTCGGCCAGATTAGCGGTCGTGAGCGGCGCTTCGGCGACGCCGCCGAGCAGAAATACGAGTTGCAACGGATCGCGGTTGGCGATAGGCAACTCGTCAAGTTCGCGGCGCGTGATGGTGTCGCCTGTGACGGTGCGCGTCGTATCGATAAGCGGCAGATTGGTTGCCGTGACGGTGACCTGTTCGGTGACGCCCGACGGTTGCAGCGCAAAGTCCAGCGCCACGACGCGCCCGCTAGTCACGGCAATCTCTTTGCTCTCGGTCTGGCTAAATCCATCAGCCATCACTTTGAGCGTATAGCTGCCAGGCGCGTTCACGGTGATGCGATAACGCCCTTCGCTGTCGGTTACCCCGGCGCGCTCAACGCCGGTGGCGGTTTGCATGGCAGAGACATGCGCACCGACAATCGCCGCGCCGGCGCTATCGCGCACCGCGCCGTGAAAGGTGATGTTATCGAGATCATCAGCACGAGCCGCCAGGTTGGCAAAGAGCAGAAAGATGAGCACTCCGGCACAGATTAACGGCTTGATGGGGAGAAGCTTTCTCATACGCTTGCGCCTCCGCTTATGGCTTTGATTGGATCGTCAACCCGAAAGGCCTCGTGTGATCCTCGCTACATCATGGCCTGATTCAGCCATCGCTCAACCGATGCGGAAAAGCGAGGAACACGACGGAATGAAGAATATCGAAAATTTGGAGGAAAGCAAGCAGGAAGAAGAGGAATGGGGAAATGATGAATGCAGAATGATGAACGATGAACTAAAGAGGAAAAGGAAGCGTCGGTGCGTTGCGCCGGATGATTTATAGATAATTCCCTGCTGGCTCCTTCCGTCATTCATCATTCATCATTTTCTTAATCGAGGCGCTTGCCGCCTTTGACGACCAACTCGATGCGACGGCGCGGCACTAGCGCGCTCTTCGAGTTCTCATCAACGCGGAAGACCTCCTGGCCAATGTTGTCGTGAATGTACTGCAAGAAATTCTCGAACTCGCGCTGCATCTGTCGCATCTTGTCGCGCATGTTCAAAATGATTTCGACGCCCGCCAGGTTCACTCCCAGGTCGCGCGTCAGATTGAGAACCAACTCAAGCTGCTCGATGTCTTCTTCGGTGTAGTAGCGCGTGCCTTTTTCCGAGCGCGACGGTTTGATCAATCCTTCGCGCTCGTACATGCGCAAGGTCTGCGGATGCACGCCGTATTGCTCGGCGACCACGCTGATCGTGTACTTCTTGGCTTTCTTATTTCTCGACATGGCTACTCGCTCGCCGTGCGGTCCAGGTCGTCGCCCTTGCCGCCGGTCTTGGTTATTCCCTGCTCTTCGTCGCGGATCATCTCGACGGCGGCGCGCTTCTCTTTCTCACTCACCAGGAACTTATCCAGTTCAAGCATGCCTGCGCGCAGCATCGAGTTGCGCGACTCGGCCAGGTCGCGCTCGTACTCTGCAACCGTGCGGTTCTTCAGACGCTGCCGGTCGCGGGCCAGCCCCCAGAACATCAAGGCAATCAGCGCCAGCATGACTAACCAGACGATAGCATTTGCCATGGCAGCCTCCACTACTCAAGCCCCATCTCGGCGCGCGGGTTGTCGCGGTTATGGCGCGCGTACTCGTGGAGCAACTCCTTGGTCTCTTCGCTGATCACCTTCGGCAAGGTGATCTTCACTTCGACGTATTGATCGCCGCGCACGCCGCCGGCGCGCAAACTCGGCGCGCCGCGCTCGCGCAGGCGGAACTTCTGCCCAGACTGCGTGCCGGGCGGCACCCTGAGCAGCGCCTTGCCGTCAATCGTCGGCACTTCGATCTTCGCGCCGAGCGCCGCTTCCGGCACAGTAATCGGCACTACACAGTGGATATTATCGCCGCGCCGCTTGAAGTATGGATGATCGCCGACGTTCGTGGTGATCAAGAGATCGCCGGCTGGCCCGCCGTACTGACCTGCGTGACCTTTGCCGGGGATGCGCACACGCGAGCCGGTTTCAACCCCCGCAGGGACGCGCGCCACGACGGTTTCACGCTGCGCCGTGATGCCCATGCCGTGACAGCTTGAACACGGACGCGGCACTTTGCCCGTCCCATTGCAGTTGGTGCAACGCGCCGCGCCGCCGAGGATGCGCTGCTGCTGGCCGCTGCCGTTGCAGATCGGACAGGCGACGGTTTCTCCCGCCATCTCGCCTTTGCCGTGACAGGCGGCGCAGGCTTCGCTGCGCTCGACTTCGAGATTGGTCAACAGACCGCGCAGGGCTTCTTCAAACGTCAACGTCAGCGCGTATTCAATGTCCGCACCGCGCGCCGGTTGTTTAGCAGACGCCGATTGACCGCGCACGCTGCTGAAGATCTCTGAGAAGATGTCGCGGAAATTGGCCGCGCCGAAATTCGAGAAATCGAACGGCACGCCTGCCGACGCTGCCGCCTGCTCTGAGTAATAACCGAGCCGGTCGTAGACTTCGCGCTTCTTCGGATCGGACAACACATCGAACGCTTCTGAGACCCGCTTGAAATGTTCTTCGGCATCTTGATCGCCCGGATTGACATCCGGGTGATAGCGCCGCGCCAGCCGGCGATACGCCTTCTTGATCTCTTCGGTCTTCGCATTGCGCGACACGCCGAGCGCTTTGTAGTAATCGTGATTACTAGGCATGGTTAGTGATGCGTGATGCGTGATGCGTGATGCGTGATCGAACAATTGTTGCGCATCACTCGTTGAGTGGGGCGCAGCTTGCTAGGTTCCGGTCACGTATCACGCACCACGCATCACGTGTTTACTTCTTGTCGTCAACATCAACGAAGTCGGCGTCAATCACGTCGTCGCCGCCCGATGCGCCCGCCGATGCGCCCGCCGCGCCTGCGCCGCCGGTCTGGCCGCCCGGCTGGCCGCCGCCCTGTTGCGAAGCTTGCTGGTACATGATTTCGGCCAGCTTGTGCGTCGCTTTGACAAGGTTGTCATAGGCGCTGTTGATTTCATCAGCCTCGTTCGAGTCGAGCTTGCCTTTGGCCTCGGCAAGCGCCGATTCGATGTTGCTGACCGTCTCCGAATCGACTTTGTCGCGGTGCTCGGACAAAGTCTTTTCGGTCGAGTAGATCATGCCGTCGAGCTTGTTGCGCGCTTCGATGCGCTCGCGCTGAAGGCGGTCTTCTTCGGCGTTCGATTCGGCATCGCGCATCATGCGATCAATCTCGTCTTTCGACAGGCCCGATGATGAGGTGATCGTGATCTTCTGCTCGCGGCCCGTGCCGAGGTCTTTCGCCGATACGTTGACGATGCCGTTGGCGTCAA
>JBBWZK010000479.1:0-4388 GCA_039648975.1 Blastocatellia bacterium | reverse complement strand
GGGCAGCATCCACTTTCGGGCGAATGATGATCTCGACATTGACGACCTGCATAAATTTCATGCTGTTGTTGCTGTCAAAGCGCACGGTTTGCGCAGCCGGCTCGAAGCCGCCCATATTCACGCTGACTTCATACTCGCCGGGCTGCCGGCTCGTGCCCGGCTCAAGTTCGGTGAAGGCAAAATCGCCGTCGTTGCGCGTGACCGTCTGGCCGATCATGCCGCTGCCGCCGATGCGCAATTCGACGATGGCGTTGTTGACCGGACTGCCGCTGGGAGTGCGAACCTTGCCGCGAATCATGCTGCGTTGCGCAGACGCCGCAGCGGCAAAGACGAGCATGAGCGCAAGCGCGGAGAACCATCTTCGCCAGGTCGTCATCGGGAGCCTCCTTCGCTGCGATACTTGATCGCTATTATACAGGATACAGGATTCAGGATACAGGATTCAGAGTTAAGGAATTATGTTACACTTCGCTTGTTTGACTTCAGTTTTATAGAGGCCAGACGAGGCGTGATTGCGCAGGCCAATAAGATTGGTAGAATGTTGTCTGGGCTTCGCCTGAGCCTTCAAGCAAAGGCGTAGCCCCTGAATCCTGTATCCTATATCCTGTATCCTATGTTCTGTCCGAAATGTGGCGCACAATCTGAAGGCGGCAGGTTCTGCCGGTCGTGCGGAACGGATCTCGTGGCGGTGTCGGATGCGCTGGCCGCCTCTGGCCAGCCGCACGGCATCAGCATACGCGGCGGCACGACGCTCGGCCTCTTTCATTCGCCGACGCTGACGAACGCCGACCGCGATCTCAACGGCCACAGCACCGCATCGATCTTCGGCAGTGTAAAGATTGATCTGACCGCATCCGAATTGCCGTTCGGCGAAACCCACCTGCACGTTTATTCGATTTTCGGCAGCGTCGAAGTCTTCGTCCTTGGCGATGTGGGCATTCGCATCACAGGCATATCGCTGTTCAGCGGCGTCAAGGTGCGCGGCGATGAAATTAGCAACGGTCTCTTCAGCGGCCACGAATATGTCTCGCCCGGCTACGCGCAGGCGGCGCGACGGCTGCACATTGATCTGTCGGCGATCTTCAGCGGCGTCAAGCTCAGAAGATAACGCGTCGCCTGCTTCTCCTGGTTGGCTTGCAGACGCTGCGCCCAGCGTTGTCCGAAAATTCATCGTTCATCATTTCTGAATTGGCCTGCTTAGATTGACACGCCGACCGATGGGGCAGTAAGTTATTGGCCGGTACGACAGCGAACGGGCGCACAGGCTCAACCTCAGGCTTATGCAGCACCAGCCCCTTTTCCGTAGAGCTTGCCGTTCAACTTCGTTCTGAAGGCATTCCGCAGGACTCATCAGCAATTCAAATTCGTTGCCCCCATGTCGGAGGCTCTATGCGTTTCGCGCTTCGTCAAATCGGCCTGCGATGGTTCGTGTTGCCGGCATTGCTTATGGTCTTCGCCGAGACCGCCTCGGCGACCACGGTGATCATTCCTGCTGACGACGATTTGATGATCGGTGCGCGCGCCATCGTCAGAGGCCGTGTGCTTGCGGTGGCGTGTGACTTCGACCAGCAAGGGCATATTTATACTTACATCACGTTGCGCGTCAACGAAATCATCAAAGGCCACATCACGTCGCGGCGCATCGTCCTCAAAGAACCCGGCGGTCAGGTCGGCTTGCAGGGCAGTATGATCTTCGGCACGCCGCAATTCAGGCGCGATGAACAAGTCCTGCTCTACCTCGACACCTGGAACGACGGCAGCCTGCGCGTGCATCAGATGTTCTTAGGCAAGTTCATCATCACGCGCGATGCCGCCAGCGGTCAGCAAATGGTGACGCGCGACGGCCCCGATCAGAACGTCGTCATCGAAGAGGTGGCGCATGCGGATGGCTCGCATGGCCCTGCGACCAGCCGCATGGAGCTTGCCGCTTACACGGCGATGCTGCGCGCACGGCTCACCACCAACCGCGAGCGCGCCCGCGCCTTCGAGCAGGCCCATTACGCCAATGTAGCCTTGCTTACTGAGCCGCCGGGTTACCGCCGCGCCGCTAAGAGCGGCGTGCATGCGCAGTTCAACTTCATCACCAATCCGCCGGTTCGCTGGTTCGAGCCGGACAGCGGCCTTCCGGTCGTCTTCAACGTCAATCTTGAGGGCGCGCCGGCGGGGACGCTTGACGATCTGACCGCCGCCATGAACGCCTGGTCAACGGTTCCCGGTTGCTCGATGCGGGCGCTGGTCGGCAACACAGGAAATTACTGCTATGCGCGCGACACCAACACGATCACCTTCAATAACTGCGACGGGCAGTTTGCGCCAACGCCGGGCTGCGCCAGCATTCTCGCCATCGGCGGCTTGAACTGGGATTCCAGCCAGAGGAAGACCATCAACGGTGTGACCTTCTATGCAGGCAACACCGGCCACGTATCGTTCAACCCGTATGAGAGTTGTGATTACGACGACCACTGCAAAGTGCGCGAGATCGCGACGCACGAAATCGGCCACGCGCTCGGATTCGGCCATTCGTGGAATCCCTGCTCCAGTTGCCCGCCGCCGACCCCTGCACAGCAGGAAGCGACGATGTACGGCATCGCACACTTCGATGGCCGTTGTGCGTCGCTCAAGCAGGACGATACGAACGGCATCCTGTTCATGTATCCGGCGACGGGCGGCGGCCCCGGCCCGCTGACGATCATCACGCAATCGCCGCTGCAACTCGGCTTGATTGATCGCGTCTATTCGCAATCGCTCATCGCTGCGGGCGGCACCCCGCCTTATAGCTGGTCGCTCAACGCTGCTTCAGGCCCGCTGCCGCCGGGACTGGCGCTCAATGCAGTGGGACTCATCAGCGGCACGCCGACGACCGCAGGCAGTTACGTCTTCACCGCGCAAGTCACCGACGCGGCCAACGCCACATCGCAAAAAGATTGTGCGATTACCATCACACTCGCCTCTGCCAATTTCGATTCAACCTTTGAATCGCAGGAGGTGCCGACGAAATTGGATCCCGGTCAGGCGTTCGTCGCCGTCATCCGCTTACTCAACAGCGGCGCGCAAGAATGGAGCGCCAGCAGTCTGGTTCTACGATCACAGAATCCGACAGACAATATCGTTTGGGGCGGCAATATCGCGCCGCTCTTCAATAACCCGGTCGCGCCGGGCGAGCAGCTAGAAGCGCGCTTTATCGCTTATGCGCCGCGCACGGCGGGCGTTTATGACTTTCAGTGGCAGCTTTATCAGGACGGCCAGGGATGGTTCGGGCAGATGACGGCGAGCCTGCAAATCACGGTCGGCGACGGCGTCGCGCCGTTGACGATTGCCAGCGCCGCCTCTGCCGAAGCCGTGCAGGGACAGGCCTTCACGCTGCCGCTTTCGGCCACAGGCGGCGCATCGCCTTACACCTGGGCGGTGACGGCGGGCGTGTTGCCGCAGGGATTGGCGTTGAACCCTGCGAGCGGACTGCTTGCCGGCACGCCGACGGCAACCGGCGCGGCGACCTGTACGGTGACGGTGAGCGACGCGCAATCGCACAAAGCCGACAAAGTAATGACGATTACCGTGCTGCCGCCGCCGCTCGACTTGATGACGGCGCAGCTTACTGCGGGACAACAGGGCTTGGCTTATAACCAGCAACTCGCCGCTGCCGGCGGCAAGCCGCCATACATCTGGTCAATCGCCGCCGGCGCATTGCCTGCGGGCCTCGCGCTCAACGCGACGAGCGGCGCGATCAGCGGCACGCCGAGCGTGGCGGGCGACTTCAACGTCACGATAGCCGTCAATGATGCCGACTCGCGCTCTGTGCGCAAGGCGTTCGCGCTCGCCATCAATGCGCCGCAACTCACGCTACAGCTCGCCACGCTGCTCGATGCCGCGATGGGCCAGGCGTTCAGCTATTCGCCTGCGGTATCGGGAGGCCGGCAGCCTTACATCTGGTCTATCACGTCGAGCGCCTTGCCCGCCGGTTTGACACTGAACGCCAATACAGGCTTGATCTCCGGCACGCCGGCGGCGGCAGGCAATTTTGTAGCGGCCATCACCGTGCGCGATTCAGACAATCGTAGCGCCACCGGCAATCTATCGATTAAAGTGAGCGACCCGGCGACCATTCCCTTGATCAGCAAAGCCAAGTACAAATCGGGCAAGCGCAAGCTGATTGTTTTTGGCGAACGCTTTGCGGCGGCGGCGGTGCTGATGGTTGACGGCATTCAAACAGCGGCCACGTTGAGCGAGGGAGCTTTCGTGATTAAGCCTCTGCCGCTTTCCTTTGGCTCACATATAATCAAAGTCATCAATCCCGGCGGCGTCGCCTCTGTGCCATACACGCTGAGAGTGCAGTGAGTTGGTATCGATCAGGCTCGCGGCAAGAAAATACAGGCGGCGGCGCGTTGTCG